>NZ_JBEOVM010000053.1:0-43618 GCF_040295505.1 Streptomyces sp. NPDC002790
CGCGCTGCGTTGGGGGGTGGGGTGCGGTCCCCGGGGCCCGGCAACCCCTCCCCGTTCATGTGCGCTGCGCGCGGTTCGTTGCGTGGAGAGATCGCGTCGCGGCTCTCAGTTGGGTGGGGGGTTTGCGCAGTTCCCCGCGACCCTAAAAGCGGTCGCGGAGGGTCGTGCGGCCCTGGTCCGTCAGTGAACCGTGCACGCGCATCCGGGCCACGCCGCCGTCGGGGAACGCGTCGAGGCGTACGTGGGTGGCCACGACCTCCTCCGGAAGCGGGAAACGGTGCAGGGTGTCGGGCTGGAGCTGGGTGCGGGGGATGATCTCGAACCACTCGCCGGTCTCGCCGTCCCGGCCGCTCAGCGCGATCCAGCCGGCCGAGTTGCCCTTCAGATACGCCGTGTCGATCTCCACGGCGCGGATCGTGCCCTGCGCCGCGAGGCGGAAGCGGACCCAGTCGTTGGTGCCGCGGACGCGGCGACGGCGGTTCTCCCAGCCGTCGTCCATCTTCTGCGACGTGCCCGGCAGGATGATCTGCGTCGGCGACGAGTAGAACTTGTCGGACGCGTCCTCGTAGGAACCGCCGTTGAGCACCGACGCCAGGTCGAACGTGCCGAGCAGGTCGAGCCACTCGGGGTCGGGGACGACCTCGCCGTGCACGCGCAGGCGGGCGATGCCGCCGTCGGGGTGCTGGCAGACGCGGACGTGCGTGTAGCGGCTCTCGCTCGTGATGGTGAAAGCGTTCGCCGCGTGGCCCTTGACCTGGCTCTTCGGGACGATCTCCTCCCACTTCACGTCGTCGGCGAGCAGCTCGGCGGGGCCGGGCGAGCCGGGCACGTTCGCGGCCTGGATGCTCACCTTCTGCGGGTAGTTGCCGCGGAAGTGGGCGGTGTCGACGATCACGCCGCGTATGACGCCGGGCGCGCCGAGCCGCACGAGCGCCCAGTCGTGCTCCTCGGGCGCCGGGAACGGGGAGTCCGCAGTCCCCCTGCGCCTGCGGGTCTCCCAGCCGTCCATGACCTTGCCCTTGTGCCCGAAGTGCTCCGGGTCGAACACCGCACGGTGGCGCAGCAGCAGGTTCTCGCGCATCGCGAAGAACTCGTCGTTCGCGGCGATGACACCGCCGCCGAGCCGCCGGTCGGCGAGGTCCACGAGATCGGTGAACGTGTCGGCGTCACCGAAGGTGCGGTAGTCCGCGTACGGGTCGCCGCCTCCGTAGGGGGCGGCGTCGTTGGCGTGCGGGTCCTGGTCCTGGGCGTCCTGGGCGGGTGTCGTCTGGGTCATGGACCCACTCTCGCGCGCGACAAGCCAAAGGTCCATCGAAAGTTTTCGAGGTGGCATTTCAGTTTTACTGAAAGGTCCACTTGTCGGGAGACCGGGGAGCGGCTCACTGAACGGTCAGCGCCTCCAGGACGCGCCGCACCGCCGTCCCCTCCTCCGAGCCCTTCCGTACGGCCGCCACCACATGCCGTACGGGACGGTCCGCGCCGAGCGGGCACATCACGACGCCGTCCCGGCGCGCCGCCGCCATCCGCGGTACAAGGGCGACCCCCATCCCGGCCTCCACCATGGCGAGGATCGCGGTCCACCCCGCCGCGCTGTGCGCCTGCTCCGGCACGAAACCGGCGGCCTCGCACGCGGCCGTCGTGATCTCCGACCAGGGCCCGGACCCGCCGAAGATCCACGGCTCACCGGCGAGGTCGGCGAGCCGCAGGCCCGGCTCGCCGGCCAGCGGATGCCCCACCGGAAGCGCGACGTCCAGCGGGTCGGCGAGCAGCGGCACCCGTGTGAACTTGGGGTCGCGGGGCGTCGGCGCGTGCGCGGCGAGCGACAGGGCGAGGTCCACGTCGCCGGTGGCGAGCAGTTCGTACGCCAGCCCGGCCTCCGCCTCCCGCACCCGGACGGTGATGCCGGGGTGCGCGGAGCGCAGCTGCCGCACGGCGGGCACCACGAGCGCGGGCACGGCGGTGGAGAACGCGGCGACCCGCACCGTCCCCGTCTCGCCGTGCGCCCACTGCGCCAACTCGGCGTCGGCGCGCTCCAGTTGGGCGAAGACGACCTCCGCGTGCCGCAGGACGAGCTGCGCGGCGTCGGTAAGGCGCACCCGCCGCCCCTGCGCCTCCAGGAGCGGCACGCCGAGCTGCTTGGCGAGGTTGGTGAGCTGCTGCGAGACGGCGGACGGCGTCATGAGCAGCGTCTGCGCGGTGGCGGTGACGGTGCCGCACTCCCGCAGGGTGCGCAGGATCACCAGCTTCTTCACGTCCCACCGGTCGGTCCCCGGCACTCGCTTCTCGCTGCTCATACGCCACAACGTATCCGCTCGCGCGGCGGTCCTACGCTGACCTCATGGCACCCACGGCACACCTCCGCCCGGCCCGCCCCGACGAGGCGGGCCGGCTGTCGGCCCTCGCGCTGCGCTCCAAGGCCCACTGGGGTTACGACGACGCGTTCATGGCGGCGTGTGTGGAGGAGCTGACGCTGCACCCTTCCGAGGTCGTGCGCCGCCGCACGACGGTCGCCGAGGCCACCGATGGCGGCTCCGGCCGGCTCCTCGGCCTGGTCACGCTCGAAGGGGCGCCGCCGGTGGGTGAGCTGGGCCTGATGTTCGTGGACCCCGACGCGATCGGGCTCGGGGTGGGCCGGCTGCTCTTCGACCACATGCAGGACACGGCGCGCGAGGCCGGGTTCAGAGCGGTGAGCTGGGCGGCGGACCCGAACGCGGTGCCGTTCTACGAGGCGATGGGCGGGCGGCACACGGGCGTGATCCCGTCGGGCTCGATCCCGGGGCGCACGCTTCCTTTGATGGAGTTGCGGCTGTGACGGCGCTCAGGCGAGCAGCCGCGGGACCGCCCTCACGTAGACCACCATGCCGACGACCTCGACCAGCGTCTGCGTGACGACGACCACCGCGGCGACGGCCAGCGGGTCCGGCAGGGACAGGGCGAGGGGCAGGACGACGAGGGAGTTGCGGGTGGCGCCGGTGAACACGACCGCCCGGCCGGAGGGCACGTCGAGCCGGAACAGGCGGGCCACGGCGCGCCCCGCGAACGCCATCACCAGCAGGAACAGCACGTAGAACGGCACGACGCGCAGCACGTCCCCGACGTTGTCGTCCAGCTTGGGGATCTGGGAGGCGACGACGGTCAGCAGGGTGGCGGCCATGAGCGGCACCATCGCCGTGCCGATGGCGTCGGAGGCGCGCTGCCCGGCGGGGCGGCGGGCGGCCCAGGCCTGCGTGAGCCAGGCGAGGGCGAGCGGCACGACGATCAGCGTGAGGAAGGCCCGGACGAAGGGCCCGGCCTCCACGACGTCGCTCAGGCCCGACCCCATGAACAGGTAGAGGTAGCCGGGCAGCAGCACCATCTGCGCGAGCAGCAACAGGGGTGTGGCCGCGAGCAGCCGTTGGCTCGCGGCGCCCGCGAGTCCGCTGAAGACGATCACGTAGTCGACGCACGGGCAGAGCAGCACGAGCAGCACACCGAGGCGCACCGCGTGGTCGTCGGGCAGGAACGTGAACATGGCGGCGACGACGAGTGGGACGACGAGGAAGTTGACGCTGAGTGCGGCGCCCAGGAAGCGGCCGGAGCGCAGTGACCGGAGCAGTTCCCTGGCGGGGACCTGGAGGAAGGTGACGTAGAGGAGGGCGGCGAGGACGGGGTTGATGACGTGTTCGAGACCGGGGCCTGCACCCGGGGCGGCGAGGCCGACCACGGCGCCGGCCGCCAAGGCGCCGAGATAGACGCCTACTTGCCGCCGCTCCATGGCCTCGCCCACCTGGGCCCCACGCATCGCACTCACGCCCCGACGGTACCCCTCCGACCTGCACGAACCCCCACCCCGCCCCTTCCCGAAAGTCCTGCCGGACGGGCCTGCTCAATCGCCGCAGGGGCTCCAATGGAGCCCCGTACTTGTGACGAGAGCCCGCGGGGTCCGGGGCGGAGCCCCGAGGCGTCAACCCCGGGGCAGCGCGCGCAGCCACTCCACCAACAGCTCGTTGACCTCCGCGGGACGCTCCTGCTGGAGCCAGTGCCCCGCCCCGTCCAGAACATGGGAACCCACAAGCCCCGGCAACGTCTCCGGATACGCCGCAATCGCCTCCGCGAGCCAGACCGTGGACGCATCCGCCCCACCCCCGATGAACAACGACGGCTGCCCGATCGCCGCCCCGTCGTACGCCGCCAGATCCTCCCAGTCCCGATCCATGTTCCGGTACCGATTCAGCGCCCCCCGCACCCCCGTACGCTCGAACTCCCCCGCATACACGTCGAGTTCGGCCTCACCCAGCCACCCCGGCCGCTCCCCCGGGAACCGGTCCCGCATACGCCCACCGCCCCGCGCGATGAAGTGCGGGTCGGCCGCGCCCGCCCCCGGCATCGTGTCGCCGGAGAGCGCCGCGTAGATCCCGCCCAGCCACCCCCGCACATCCGGTTCGATCTCCGCCTCCGCCCGCCCCGGCTCCTGGAAGTACGAAACGTAGAACTCCTCCGCCCCGCCGCCCATCCCGGCGAACACCTCACTGGGCCGCGGCCCGCCCCGCGGCGCGTACGGCACGCTCAGCAGGCCGACCGCCCGGAAGACCTCCGGATGGACCAGCGCCGACGTGGCCGCGATGTTCGCGCCCCAGTCGTGCCCGATCACGACCGCCGATTCCTCGCCGAGGGCCCGCACCACCGCGACGTTGTCCTCGACGAGCTCCAGCATCCGGTACGCGGCGATGTCGTCGGGCCGCGAGGACCGCCCGTACCCGCGTACGTCGATGGCGACCGTCCGGTATCCGGCGGCGGCGATCGCCGGGAGCTGGCGGCGCCACGAGTACCAGGACTCGGGGAACCCGTGCAGGAGCAGGACGAGCGGGCCCGTCCCCTGCTCCACGAGGTGGATGCGGCCGGCCGGCGACGGCACGAGGCGGTGGATCGGTTCGGGCAGGTCGGGCAGAACGGGCAGGTGGGGCATCGCTTCCTCCGGCTCCTGGGAATTCCGTGTCACCCTTCGATCCTGCCGCTACACCCGCCGGGACCTCCGCTTTGTTGCCGCTTCGGCAAACCGCGGCGCCCCGACCGACGCCAGCACCACCCCGCCCAGGATCAGCGCCATGCACCCCACCTGCGCCCACCCCATCGACTCCCCGAGGACGACGTACGACAGCACCGCCACGCACACCGGCTGCAGGTAGTACACGACGCCCGCCCGCGCCGCGCCCACCAGCGCGATCGCCTTGTTCCACGCGAAGAAGGCGACCGCCGATGACACCACGCCCACGTACAGCAGCGGCAGCGCCGTTCCCGCCCGCACCTCGAAGCCGCCCTGCACCGCCACGCTCGCCGCGTACACGGGCAGCAGCATCAGCGCGCCGAGCACGAACGTCGCGAACAGGAAGGCCACACCGCCGAGTTCGCGCGGCTTGCGGCGCAGCAGCGCGCTGTACGAGCCGAAGCACACGGCCGCCACGACCACCCACAGGTCGCCGGGCGCGAAGTCGGGCGTCAGGGAGCCCTTGCTCACCAAAAGCACAACTCCCGCACAGGCGACCAGAGTTCCGGCCACCCGACGCGGCCCGAGCCGCGCCCCGCCGAGCCGCTCGTACACCGCCATGAGCACCGGCGACGCGGCCATGATCATGCCCATGTTGCCGGCGGAGGTCGTCAGCCCCGCCTGGTTGACGAGCGTGTTGTAGACCGCGATGCCGAGCAGCGAAGCCAGCGCCACGAACCCCAAGTGCCGCCGCAGCAAGGCCCGTTCACGCCACGCGGCCCGCGCCCCGAACGGCGCCACCGCCACGATCGCCACCACCCAGCGCCAGAACGCGTGCTGGATCGGCGGCACGCTGTCGTGCAGCCCGCGCGCGGTGACGAAGCTGCCGGACCAGACGACCGTGGCGAGCACGGCGAGCGCGAGCCCGACACCGAGCCCGCCGGCCGCGCGGCCCGCCGCCGCGCTCGGCTCCACCGGTCTACGGGTACGGTCCAGGACTGCCATCAGGGTCGGACCTCTCGCGATCGGGGTCTGTTACCCCGTTACCGTCGCAGCGCCCCACCCATCACGTCCATCGAAACTTTGCGTCGATTACTTTAAGCACAAGTGAACATACTGACCATGTGCTATCCCTCCAGATACGCGAGCACCGCCAGCACCCGCCGGTTGTCGCTCTCCCCCGGATACAGGCCGAGCTTCGTGAAGATGTTGCCGATGTGCTTGGTGACGGCCTTCTCCGTGACGACCAGTGCCTCGGCCACCCCCGCGTTCGACCTGCCCTGCGCGAGCAGCGCGAGCACCTCGCGCTCGCGGCCGGTCAGGGAGCCGATCCGCTGGTCGCGGACCTTGCGGGCCAGCAGCTTCGACACCACCTCGGGGTCCATCACCGTGCCGCCGCCCGCCACCTGGTGGATGGTGCGCAGGAACTCGGCACCGTTCGTGACCCGGTCCTTCAGTACATAGCCAACCGCTCCCGCGCCGTCCGCCAGCAACTCCCGCGCGTACAGCGGCTCCACGTACTGGGAGAGCAGCAACACCGGTAGTCCCGGGATCTGTTCGCGGGCGGCCAGTGCCGCGCGCAGGCCCTCGTCGCTGAAGTCCGGCGGCAGCCGCACGTCGACGATCGCGACGTCCGGCCGCTCGGCGACGAGCGCCTTGCGCAGCTCGAGGCCGTTGTCCACGGCGGCGACGACCTCGTGGCCGTACGCCGCCAGGAGCCGCACGAGACCGTCCCTCAGCAGGAAGTGGTCTTCGGCGACGACAACGCGCACGGCACCTCCATGGAGATCTGGGTCGGCCCACCGGCCGGGCTGTTGACGGCGAGGACGCCGTCGAAGGTGGCGAGTCGCCGCTCGATTCCGGCGAGGCCGCTGCCCAGGGCCGGGTCCGCACCGCCGCGGCCGTCGTCGATGACGCCGACGCGCAGGGCCCCGGTCCCCGCGTCGTAGGCGATGTCGATCCACAGCCGCTCGGCCTCCGCGTGCTTGGCCGCGTTGGTGACCGTCTCGGCGATCGCGAAGTAGACCGCCGATTCGACCGGCGCTTCCAGGCGGGCCGGGAGCTCGACCGTGACCTCCGCCGCCAGCGGGCTGAGCAGCGCCAACGACCTTACGGCGTCCGCGAGTCCGCGGTCGGCGAGGACCGGCGGGTGGATGCCGCGGACCAGGTCGCGCAGCTCCTGGAGCGCCGCGGACGAGGAGGCGCGGGCCTCGACGAGGAGCGCCCTGACGGCCTCCGGGTCGTCGCCCAGGCGGTGCTCCGCGGCGTCCAGGGTCATGCCCATCGCGACGAGCCGGGCCTGCGCTCCGTCGTGCAGGTCCCGCTCGATGCGGCGCAGTTCGGCGGCCGAGGTGTCCACGGCGTCGGTGCGGGTCGCGGACAGATGGGCTATGCGGGCGGCCATCAGCTCCTGCTCGGTCGGGGAGAGCGTGGCGCGGACGAAGCGGGCGTGGCGGTCGACCGTGCAGGGGGCGAGCCACAGTCCGGTCTTGCCGACGACGAGGCCGAGCAGGCCCGCCATCAGGCCCGTCGGGACGTCCTCGACGTGGAGGAACAGGTACCAGAGGCCCTACCAGCCCGCTTCCTGGGACAGGTACGAGCCGAAGACGGCGAGGAAGAGGCCCCACAGGCCGTAGAGAATGAGCGCCCCGGGAACGCAGGCGATGAGGCCGCCCACGAAGGAGTACATCGTCGTCCAGCGCCACTCGCGGAACCGCTGGGCGTCCCCGAACACCCAGCGGTAGCGGGCGAACGGACCGATGCGCTCCCTTTCCTTCCCGAGCACCGGCGCGGGCGCCGACTCGACGGCTATGCCCGACCACGCGGCCGCGAGGGCCCGCTCGCGGTCCACGACGCGGCGCATGCCCGCGGCGGCCCAGGGCAGCAGGCCCGGGACCGGTGTCCATATCGCGATGTGCAGCATCGTCGACCAGTGCATCGCCACCATGGACAGCCACCACAGCCGGTGGCACCGCCTGACCGCCTCGACCCGCTTCATGTCCCCAGCTCCCCCAACTCGACCGCGCCTTCGGCTGCTTGCCGTTACCGCAATGAGTATCCGGCGAACACCTCGGGGACGTCGGTGGACTTAACTCCCCCTTCCGCCCCCTCGTCCCGGGCCCACGCCGCGTATCCGTCGGGCCGCACCAGGAGCGCGGTGCGCCGCTCGCTCGCCCAATGGGCGACCCGGAGGCCGTCCAGCTTGTCCGGCGAGCCCTGGGGCAGGATCAGCACGAACTCGCCCGCGCGCAGGGCCTCGTAGAGCCTGGTCCCGCCCTGCAGCGCGACGTCGGGGACACGCCTGCCGACGAGCGGGTGGGCGCCCCTGGGAGCCGGGTAGCGGAAGCCGATGCCGGTGAGCTGCCCGACCACGCGGGCGCGGGCCGGGCGGGCCCTGGTCACGGCCTGGGTGAGGACCGAGCGGGCCGCGAGTGTCCAGGGGCGCTTGGCCATCGCCAGGCGGACCAGGCCGCCGCTGCTGCGCAGCACCGCCTTGCCGACGGGGTGGCGTTCCGCCTCGTAGGTGTCGAGGAGCTCCGCGGAGGCCCGGCCGCTCACCACGGCCGCCAGTTTCCAGCCGAGGTTCGCCGCGTCCTGGATCCCCGTGTTCATGCCCTGGCCGCCCGCAGGCGTGTGCACGTGGGCGGCGTCACCGGCCAGCAGCACCCGGCCGACGCGGTACTTCGGCGCCTGGCGTTCGTCGCTGTGGAAGCGGGACATCCAGCGGGCGTCGTGCATGCCGTAGTCGTCGCCGAGGGCGAGCCGGGCGGTCTCCTTGATCTCTTCGAGGTCGAGGGGAGCGTCGTCGGACACGTTGTGCGCGCGGTTCCAGGCGATCACCCGGTAGTAGCCGTCACCGAACGGGGCGATGAAGGCGAAGGCGTCGCCGACCGTGTTCACGGTGAGGACGTTGTCGGGCTGCTCGCCGAGCCGTACGTCGGCGAGGACGACCGAGCGGATGACGGACTTCCCGGGGAACGGCAGACCCACCGCCGTCCGCACGGAGCTGCGCATTCCGTCGGTGCCGACGACGTACGCCGCACGCAGGTCCTCCGGCTCCCCCTGCGCGCGTACGTGGAGCGTGACACCGTCCGCGTCCTGCGCCAGGCCCGTCACCTCGGTCTCGTACGCGAAGGTGACCCCGGCGTCGACGGCCCGCCGCTCCAGGAGCTTCTCGACCTCGTACTGCGGGACGACGAGGAGGTGGTTGAAGCGCGTGGGCAGCTCGGCCAGTTCGAGGAAGAGGCTGCCGAACAGGCGCAGCCGTTGCAGCTGTTGGCCCTTGGCCTCCAGCTCGTCGGCGAGGCCACGCGCGTCGAGTTGTTCCAGCGTGCGGGCGTGCACGGCGAAGGCGCGGGAGAGGTTGCTGGTCCGGTGGGGGCGCCGCTCGACGAGGGTGACGGGAACGCCCGCGGCGGCGAGGTCACCCGCGAGCAGCAGTCCGGTCGGGCCCGCGCCGACCACGATCACTGAGCGGGTGTCGTGCGATGAGCCAGTGCTGTCCATGAGGCCTCCAGAAGCGGTCACGCCCGGATCGACCCGCTCATCCTGCCCGCACAGACGCGTCGAGGGCACCCGCCGCGACCGAACGCGACGGGTGCCCTCGACGGGAAGTCGTTGGGAGGCGGAGCCTCAGCTCTGCTTCTGCTGCTTGCGGGACTTGTCGCCGAGCGTGACCAGTCCGGCGATCACCAGGAACAGGACGATCGGCGCGGCCACGTAGAGGCCGAGCGTCTCGATCACGCTCAGGCCCTTACCCGGGTCGTCGCCGTCGTCGCGCGTGAGCGCGAGCGCGGGGGACGTCATGAGCAGCATCATCAGCGTCGTACCGGAGGCCAGGGCGCCGGCGCGCAGAGCGTTCTTTTTGTCCACGAGCCAAACGTAGCGAACGCCTAAACGGGGCGCGCGTCCGGGGGGCCTGTAAGGGGCGGTTCGGCTCCCGCGCGTGCCGTTGCGAACACGCCGAGCAGGGCGTGCGCGCGGGGTGACGCGGCGAGTTCCTCCAGGGTGACGGGCCGGCCCGTGGCGTCGGCGACGGGCAGCCGCCAGTTCGGGTACTCGGCCCAGGTACCGGGCAGGTTCTGCGGGCGCCGGTCGCCCACCAGGTCGGGCAGCCACACCCCGATCATCCGGGCCGGTGTACTCAGCAGGAACCGGTGGACCGCCCGCACCGCCTCCTCCTCGCCGTGCGTCCCGGAGGCGAGCAGCCCCGTCCGGGCGAACAGGGCGAGCCACTCCGCCACCTCGGCCGCCGTCTCCGCCCCGCTCGCCGTCGACAGGCCGAGCCGCTCGCGCAGCCGTACGTCGTCGCCGCTGAGGCGTGCGGCGGTGGACGGCAGGTCGTGGGTGGTGGCGGTGGCGACGCAGTCCGCGCGCCACGCCTCGGCGGGGACGGGCCGCCCGTCGCCCTCCCAGTCGCGTTCGAACCACAGCACGGACGTGCCGAGCACCCCGCGCGCGTGCAGCGTCCCGCGCACGCCCGGCTCGACGGTGCCGAGGTCCTCCCCAATGACGTACGTGCCCGAACGCGACGCCTCCAGGAGCAGCACGGCGAGCATGGCCTCGGCGTCGTAGTGGACGTAGGTGCCCTCGGTCGGGGGTTCGCCCTGCGGGATCCACCAGAGCCGGAACAGACCCATCACGTGGTCGATGCGGATGGCGCCGGCGTGCCGCATCAGATTGCGGAGCAGATCGCGGAAGGCGGCGTAGCCGGTCTCCGCGAGGCGGTCGGGGCGCCACGGTGGCAGGCCCCAGTCCTGGCCGCGCGCGTTGAACGCGTCCGGGGGCGCGCCCACGCTGATGCCCTGCGCGAAGACGTCGCGCTGCGCCCACGCGTCGGCGCCGCCGGGGTGCACGCCAACGGCGAGGTCGTGCACGAGCCCGATCTCCATGCCCGCCTCGCGCGCCGCGCGCTGGGCGGCGGCGAGCTGCCCTTCGGTGAGCCAGGCGAGGCGGGAGTGGAAGTCGACGCGGTCCATCAGCTCCCGGCGGGCGCGCTCGGTGGCCGCCGAGCGCGGGTCCTGGAGGGCGGCCGGCCAGGTGTGCCGGTCGGGGCCGTGCACCTCGGCGAGCGCGCAGTACGTGGCGTGGTCCTCCAGGGCCGTGCCCTGTTCGGCGAGGAAGTCGCAGTAGGAGGCGCGGCGGCCGGGGGTGAGCGGCACCTGGTGGACCGCTTCGAGCGCCGTCCGCTTCAGCGCCCACACCGCGTCCCGGTCGATCAACTCGCCCTTGGCGAGCACCGCCTCACGCAGCCGGGCGGCCTCCCTGGCGTGCTGAGGGACGTAGGCGTACTCGGGGATGTCCTCGATCCGCAGGTGGACGGGGTCGGGGAAGCGCCGGGAGGAGGGGCGGTACGGAGACGGGTCCGTGCCGCCCTCCGGACCTGCGGGCACCGCCGCGTGCAACGGGTTGACCTGGAGGAATCCGGTGCCGTGGGTGCGGGCCGACCAGGACGCCAGGTCGGCGAGGTCCGCGAGGTCGCCCATGCCCCAGGAGCGGGTGGACAGCAGCGAGTACAGCTGGACCAGCAGGCCGTGGGTGCGCCGCGGCGGGGTGGGGGCCTGCGCGGGGGCGGCGATCAGGTGGGCCTCGGCCGCGCGCCCGTCGGGCGCGGCGACGCGCAGCCGGTGCGTTCCGAGCGGTGTGGCGGTGCCTGGGTCCCAGGGGTCGAAGCGGTCCCCGCCCTCGGGCCGCAGCCGCAGCTCGGCCCCTGCGGGCAGGCCCGCGATCCAGCGCGGCACGCTTCCGTCGTCCCACACGACGACCGTCGGCGGCAGCAGCCGCTCGGGCGGCTCGGCCGGGTCCGCGGTGACATCCACGCCGAGCGCCGCGAGGGCCGCCGTCACCGCCACGTCCGAGGCGTGGACGGTGCGGCCCGGCGCCGGGGAGTAGGAGGTGGCCACTCCGTGCAGCGCGGCGAGCCGGGCCTTCGTCATGTACTCAGCCGGCGGCGAGGCCGCTCGGGCAGCCCGCGGCGAGGCCGTTCGGGGTGGGCTCGGAGGTGAGCGGCGCCTCGTCGTTCATGGGCGGCTCGGAAGTCAGTGGGGTGTAGTCCGCGAAGGCGGGCTCGCTGGTGAGCGGCGATTCGAAGGAGCAGGTGCTGGTGACGTCGGCGTCGTCGAGCATGCTGAGGTCCGCCTGTTTGGAGAGGGCCGAGAGCAGGAGCTGAGCTGATGCGGCCACGGGGGCCTCCTTCGTCGTAAGGCGTCGGGAATCGGAAGCCCTACCCAGGATGCACGGGCGCAGACCTTTTCCACGAAAGAACGTGTTGCTGGTCACATTGTGTACGACGAAAGGAACTTGGGTCCAAGGCCGGGACAACCGAAAAAACTCCCGTCCCACCAGGCAACTCGTCGGTAGGGGCGATTCCGCCCGTCGACGGCTGCCTCCCTTCTATTCTTGTCCCTCTTGAGTCGGGTTCGAACCATGAGGAGTACGCCGTGCAGCAGCTGCGGCGCAGGAAGAGGGCGGCCGCCGTCGCGGTCGCCGTCATCGCCGGGACGCTGGGCGGGGCCACAGGGGCCGTGGCCACCCCGCCCAAGCCAGGGACGTCCACGGGCGACATGAAGCCGGACGTGAAGCTGCCCGCGGTGTGGCCGCGACCGCAGTCCCTCAAGGCGTCGGACCACACGGACGGGGTCACGGTCCCGGACGAGGTGACGCTCCTGGCGCCGCCGGGCTCCGACCCGTACGCCGTGGACGCGGTGCGCAAGACGCTCGCGGACGCGGGGGCGCGGGACGTCCGGCAGGTCCACACCGAGGCCGACGTGCCCGGCGGCGCGCGGCTCGTGGTGCGGCTCGGCACCGGGGCCCCGGGGGCCAGGACCGCCGCCCGCCACCACTCCCCCGAGGCGGGTCCGCTCGACGCGACCCTGCGCGGACTCGGCGCGAGCGCCCGCGGCGATCTGCCGTCCGGCGGCTACCGGCTCGCCGTGGGCCGCGTGGCGGGGACGCCGACCGTCGCCGTCGAGGGCGTCGGCGAGGACGGCCTGTTCCACGCGGCGCAGACATTCCGGCAACTGATCGACGGGCGGACCGTCGCGGGGGTCGTCGTACGGGACTGGCCGGGCACGGCGGTCCGCGGACTGACCGAGGGTTTCTACGGCACGCCGTGGACGACGGAGCAGCGCCTGGCGCAGCTCGACTTCATGGGCCGCACCAAGCAGAACCGCTACCTGTACGCGCCCGGCGACGACCTGTACCGCCAGGCCCGCTGGCGCGAGACGTACCCGGCCGCCCAGCGTGCCGGTTTCCGCGCGCTCGCCGAGCGGGCCCGCGCCAATCACGTGACGCTCGGCTGGGCGGTGGCTCCGGGCCAGGCGATGTGCATGTCGTCGCCGGACGACATCAGGACACTCACCCGCAAGCTCGACGCGATGTGGGCGCTCGGGGTGCGGGAGTTCCAGCTCCAGTTCCAGAACGTGTCGTACAGCGAGTGGCACTGCGAGTCGGACGCGCGGGAGTTCGGCTCCGGGCCGGGTTCCGCGGCGAAGGCGCAGGCGAAGGTCGCGAACACGGTGGCGAAGCACCTGGCGGCCCGTCACCCGGGCGCCGGGCCGCTGTCCCTGATGCCGACCGAGTACTACCAGGACGGCACGACGGAGTACCGGACGGCGCTCGCCCGCGACCTGGACGACGCGGTGGAGGTCGCGTGGACGGGCGTCGGCGTGGTGCCGCGCACGATCACCGGCCGTGAACTGGCGGGCGTACAGGGCGCGTTCGGCGGCGGGCACAAGCTGCTCACGATGGACAACTACCCGGTCAACGACTACGCGCAGGACCGGATCTTCCTCGGCCCGTACCGGGGCCGGGAGCCCGCAGTGGCCTCCGGTTCGGCGGCGGTGCTCGCCACGGCGATGGAGCAGCCCGCGGCCTCCCGCATCCCGCTGTTCACGACCGCGGACTACGCCTGGAACCCGCGCGACTACCGGGCACAGGAGTCCTGGCGGGCGGCGATCGACGACCTGGCGGACGGCTCCCGGGAGACACGGCAGGCGCTGAACGCCCTCGCGGGCAACGACGCGTCGTCGGTGCTCGGCGCGGACGAGTCGGCGTACCTGAAACCGCTGATCTCGGCGTTCGGGAAGGCGCGTACGACGACGGACGCGGCCGGCACCAAGAAGACGGCGGCGGCCCTGCGCGACGCGTTCACCCAGATGCGCCGCACGCCTTCGACTCTCGATGGCACGGACCTGGGCTCCGAAGTCCGTCCCTGGGCCGACAAGTTGGGCCGCTACGGACAGGCGGGCGAGGCCGCGGTCGACATGCTGGAGGCGGCGAGCCGCGACGACAAGACGGCGGCGTGGAAGGCGGCACGCCGACTGTCCGCCCTCCGCAAGGACTTGGACACGTCGCACGTCACGGTCGGCAAGGGAGTCCTCGCCCCGTTCCTGACGCACGCCGAAAAGGAGTTCGCCTCCTGGTCGGGCACGGGCCACTCCGATGCGTCGAAGGGCGCGAAGGCCGAACTCCCGCGCCCCCGCGCCCTGTCCACGGTCACGGTCCTCACAGAGCCCGGCACCTCGGGCACGGTCGAGGCGTACGTCCCCGGCACGGGCTGGAAGCGGATCGGCGCGCTCGCGGCCGGCGGCTTCACGGAACTGAAGGCGCACGGCACCCGCGCGGACGCGGTACGTGTCACGGGCGCCTCCGCCGACGCGGTGTCCCACGTGGTCCCCTGGTACGCGGACTCCCCCGCGGCCTCCGTGACCCTGGCCCGCACCGAGGCGGACGCCGAGATCGGCGGCGCGCCGCAGCGGTTGACGGCCCACCTGACGGCGCAGCGCCCGGGCGCCGTACGCGGCCGCCTGACGGCGAAGGCCCCGCACGGCATCAAGGTCGACCTCCCGCACCAGTCCGAACTCCCGCGCGGCACGAGCGTCGACGTACCGGTGAAGGTGACGGTCCCGTCGACCACCCCGGCGGGCACGTACGAAATCGCTTTGCACTTCGGCGCCGAAACCCGCACCCGCACCCTCTCGGTCCGCGCCTACCCCCGCACGTCGGGCCCCGACCTGGCCCGCTCCGGCAAGGCCTCCTCATCGGCGGACGAGACCCCGGACTTCCCGGCGGCCGACGCCAACGACGGCAAGCCGTCGACCCGTTGGTCGTCCCCCGCGAAGGACGGCGAATGGTGGCAGGTGGAGTTCCCCGACCGGGTTCGCCTCGGCCTGGTCACCCTCCACTGGCAGGACGCCTACGCCAAGCACTACCGCGTCCAGACCTCCCCCGACGGCCACACCTGGCGCACGGCGGCGACCGTCCGGGACGGGCAGGGCGGGCGCGAGTCGGTGCGGATGGACGCGAAGGGGGTGCGGTTCGTGCGGGTGGTGGGGGACGAGAGGGCGACGCGGTACGGGGTTTCGTTGTGGTCGGTGGGGGCGTATGGGGTGGCGGACTGAGGTCGGCGATGTTCCGCGTCGGCCCCGCGTGAACCGTATGAGGGCCGGTCGCCGATAGACGGTTCGTGAGACTGTTCCGCCCCATGGGGGCCGATCGAGACACGGGAGACGCGACGCTTCTGCGCGCCGTCGCCCAGGGGGACACCGACGCGCTCGCCGCGCTGTACGACCGGCACGCCGGGTGGCTGCACGCGCGGCTGAGCCGGCGGTGCGGGGATCCGGAGGCGGTGGGCGAGGTGCTGCAGGACACGTTCCTGGCGGTGTGGCGCTCGGCCGCCGCGCACCGGGGCGGGGAGGTCGGCGGCTGGCTGTGGACGATCGCGGCACGCCGCCTGGTCGACGCGGGGCGGGCGCAGGCACGGGCCGCGCGGGTCGAACCGCCGGTTGTCGGGGTGGCGCCATCCGCCGAGGACGACGTGCTCGCCGGGCTCCAGTACGGGGACGTGGGCACGGCCCTCGACCGCATCTCGCCCGAACTGCGGGCGGTGCTGCGTGCCACCGTCGTCGACGGACTGACCACGCGGGAGGCGGCGCGGGTGCTCGGCATACCAGAAGGCACGGTCAAGACGCGGGCACTACGGGCCCGCCGTGAACTGCGGGCCGCGTTGGCCGCGTTGGAGCCGCTGGGGGGTACGTCATGACCGCATGGCATGTGAGCGAGCAGGCGGCCCAGCGGTACGCCGCGGGCTCCCTGCTCGAGCCGGACTGCTGGTCCGTGGAACGCCACGTGGAGGCGTGCGAAGTGTGCGCCGCACGGGTGTCCGGGGCGGTGACGGTCGGCGCCGGGGGCGTGGCGGTCGCGGCGGTGCGGGAACTGGTGCTGGGCGCGGTGCGCTTCCAAGCCCCTGCGGCGTTTGAGCAGGCCTTTCAAACCCCGCCGGCGATTGAGGCGCGGGGCCCGGGGCGGAGCCCCGTGACGTGGGGACGGGGGGCCTGGTGGGCGGTCGGGCGCGCCGTACGCGGAGCGTGGCTCGTCGCGCTCTTCGCCGTCGCGGCAGGCGCCCTCGCGCTCGCGCACGGGGCGCACTTCACGGGAGCGCTGCCACTGCTTCTCACCTGCGCACCCATCGTCCCGGTGGCAGGCGTCGCCGCCTCGTACGGCCGGCACACCGACCCGCTCCACGAGATCGCCGCGTCGACACCCCGCGGCGGGCTGCCACTGCTGCTCGCACGGACCGGCACCGTACTGGCCGTGGCCTTTCCCGTGCTGGCGGTGACGGGTCTGCTGCTGCCGAGCCCAACAGGCGTAGGCCCCGGCCCCGCCGCCTGGCTGCTGCCGGGCCTCGCGCTGACCCTGGCCACGCTCGCCCTCGGCGGATACGTCGGCGTACGTGCCGCCACCGCGGTGATCGGCGGCGGCTGGCTGGTGGCGGTGGCCGTACCCGCGGCCGGAGCAGGACCCCAGCAGCTTTCGTCACAGCTGTCCGAATCCCTCGCGCTCTACTTCAACGGCCCCGCCGCCCAGTCGGGTTGGGCCGCCGCACTCGTCCTGTGCGCCGCCCTCATCACCGTACGCAGAGCCTCGTACGACCTCATGGAGACGCCGTGACCGAGACGACTGGCGCGGCGCGGGTGACAGGGCTGACCGTCCGGCACCGCAGGACCACCGCTCTCGACTCCGTCGACCTGGATTTCGGCACCGGCGTGCACGGCCTGCTCGGACCCAACGGCGCAGGCAAGACCTCCCTGATCCGCGTCCTGGCGACGGTGGCCCGGCCGAGCGCCGGCCGGGTGGAACTGCTCGGGTCGGACCTGAGAGCGTCCCACGCCCGACGGGTTGCCCGCCGTCAACTCGGCTATCTTCCACAGGACTTCGGCTACTACCCGAACTTCACCGTGCGCGAGTTCGTGGCCTACGTGGCGTGGCTGAAGGAGATGCCCAGGGACACCGTCCCGGCGGCGGTCGAACGCGCCGTGCGCCGCGTGGGCCTCGCGGACCGCGTCGACGCGAAGGTCAAGACGCTGTCCGGGGGCATGGTGCGCCGCGTCGGTATCGCACAGGCCATCGTCAACGCGCCCCGGTTGCTCCTCCTCGACGAGCCGACGGCCGGTCTCGACCCCGAACAGCGCGTCGAATTCCGTTCGCTGCTAAGAGAGTTGGGTGAGGAGTCCACCGTCGTGGTGTCGACACACCTGGTGGAGGACGTCGCCGCCGCCTGCACGGACGTGACGCTCATCGAGCGCGGACGGGTCGCCTACCGTGGCACACCGCAGTCGCTCGCCGCACTCGGTCGCGACGGCGACGGGAACGCCATCGAACGCGGCTACACCACGGCGCTGCGCGCGCACCGCGCCGCCGCGACGCGCGGAGGCCGGGCATGACCATGCTCCTCGACCGTCCGGCCGCTGACACCCCGATGCGCCCTCACCGCACACCACATCCGTTCCGTGCGGAGTCGCTGCGCGGCGTCGTCCCCTGGTCCGGCCTCGCACTGGTCCTCGCACTCGCCTGGGCGCTGGCCGCCAAGGCGGCGGAGTGGCAGGGGAGTTGGGCGGAGACCACGCGTGCGCTGAGCCTGGTCGGCGTCCTGCTCGGCGGTCCGCTCTCCCTCGCCGCGGGCTGCTGGCAGGGCGGGCGGGAACGGCGGCGGCGCACCGACGAACTGCGAGCCTGCGCGGCCCGGCCCGCCCTCGCCCAGTTCCTGACCTCGGCTCTGCCCACGGCCCTGTGGATCGTGGCCGCCTATGCCGTCACGGTCGCGGCGGCCCTGCTGGCCTGCGCGCCCTACGCCTCGCCGGGCGGCCTCGTGCCGACCGCGTTCCTCGGCACCGCCGCCGTACTGATGTCCTGCACACTGATCGGCCACGTGGCAGGTGCCCGTGTGCCGTGGCGGCTCACGGCCCCCGTGCTCGCGCTGGCGGGTTACGGCACGTTCGGCGCGTTCATCACCGCGGCGGGGCCGGTCCGTCTTCTGGGCCCGGCCCCGGGCTACTCCCCCGACCACGAAGTGCTCGCCTGGTGGCACCCGTTGCTCACGGCCGGCTGGTTCCTCGGCCTCGCGCTGGCCGTCACGGCGGCCCACGCGGCGCGCCGCCGCTGGACGACGCTGGTCCCACTCGCCGTTGCCCTGTCCACCGCGCTCGTACTGTCCGGGACGAGCGACACCATGGCGCAGCGCGACCCGCGCGCCGGGCACCAGGTCTGCACGAGGACGACCACGCCGCAGATCTGCGTCAACGCCACCCGTTCCGCGCTACTGCCGGAGGTGACCCGGGCGCTGTCTAACCTCACCGGCCGCCTGAAGGACGTACGGAACCTCCCCGTGCGCTTCGAGGACCTGCACCGCAGACCACACGCCGACGAGACAGCGCTGCCCATGCTCACTCCGTTCGGCTGGACCGTGGTGCGCGGGAGGATCGCCGACCCGGATCACTACGCGTGGGAGGCGGCGGTCACGTTGGTGGAGGGGTCCGACTGCGCGAACGCGACGACGGGGCGCGTCAGGACCGTGGACGACGCCGTGGTGCGGTGGCTCGCTCCTACGGACGGCCAGGAGTCGATGCGCAAGAAATCACTGAAAGACGCACGCGCGGAGCGCGACCGTGCCGAACTGCGACGCCTCAAGGCCGAACAGCGGACCTACGACCACCTGCGGTCGATGACCACAGCCGAGCGCCACGCCTGGCTGACCAGCTACTTCGAGCCCGCCGACCGCTGTGCGCGTACAGCGAGCGAGGTACCGGCCCTGTGACCGCACTGGCCCTCTACGCCCGTTCGCGGGGGCTGCCAACCGCCCTCACGGCCTTCGCCGCGGCCACCCTCTTCACCCTATGGGCAGCGACCCGCCCCGATACCTACGTCGACCCGCAGAGGCGCATCCCGCTCCTCGCGCTGGCGCCCTTGCTCGCCTCGGCCTCGATCGGCGTGAGCCTGCACCAGTACGCACAGGAGCTGGACCGCACCGCTGCCCGCCCCTGGTGGCCGACGCGCCTCGCCCACCTGCTCGCCCTCACCGCCGTCGCCGCGACGACCCTCGCCCTGGCCGTGCCCGGCCACGTACAGGAGTTCGGCGCGGCGGCGATGGTCCGCAACGTCCTGGGTGCCACGGGTATCACGGCGATCGCCGCGGTGCTGTTGGGCGCCCGGCTCAGCTGGCTGCCGCCCATGCTCTACTTCGGCTCGGTCTACCTGTCGTACTCGGCACCCGGCATGCGAACCGCCACGGCGTGGACCTGGTCGATGCAACCGGGCCCGCAGCGGGGCGCGTGGGCGGTGGCGCTGGCCGCGTTCACGGTGGGCACGATGCTGTACGTGGCTGTGGGCGCACGCAGGGAGCGATGAAGGTCACCTCAGCGCATCGATGAAGCGGGCCCAACTGGTCGGGGCGATAAGGACTATGGAGCCGTCGGCGTCCTTCGAGTCGCGGACCGCCACGGTCCGGGGGACGTTGCGGGCGACCTCGACGCAATCGGCCTGGGCATTGCTGTAAGTGGACTTGCGGAACCGGAATTCGGTCACAGGTCACGCCTCCTTGCGTAGCGAGTTGATGAGCTCGAGGGATTCGCGCGCGGACAGGCTCATCCGGGCGGTGCGGTCGAAGTGGTCGCCGTACCTGGCGCCGGTCTCGATGTCCTCGACCCACCCCATACCAGTGACGGTGTCCGACTGGACCACGTCCAACGACCCCGCCTCAGCGAAGGAAAGAACGCTGAACGCCCCTGTGACGCAGGGGTGGGCGCCGGCCCGGAACGGCAGCACCTGAATGGTGACGTTGGGCAGCTCCCCGACATCCAGGAGGTGGTCCAACTGGGCCCGCATGGTCGAGGGTCCGCCCACCTGCTGGCGAAGGGCGGCCTCCCAGACCACGCCGAACCAGGTCAGCGGACGCTCGCCGTACAGGCGCTTCTGCCGCTGCCGCTTCACATCGACCGCGTGCTCGACGAAGTCGGGAGTTTCCCAGGGGCCCGTATTCACAGCCAAGGACCTGGTGTACGCGGGGATTTGAAGCAGCCCGGGGACAAGGGAGAGCTGCCAGTTCCGTACCCGCGTCGCCGCGTCCTCCATGGCGATGTACTCGGCGAATTCGCCCGCTGCCACGTGGCGCCACCAGCCCTGCGCCTTGCGGCGTTCCCGGTCCAGTCCGGCCAACTCGGACAGCTTGGCGACCGTCTTGCGATCGGCCGCGCCGTAGAACTCGCACAACATGTGGATGTCCGGGTCACGCATTGGGACCCAGCCCCGCTCCATCTTCACGATCTTCGATTGGGTCGCGTTGATCGTCACGGCTGCCTGCTGCTGCGTCTTGCCCGAGGCGTCACGAAGGCGCAGGAGTTCCCCACCGAGTCGCCGCCCCAAGACAGTTGAGGCTCGATTACCGAGTTGAGCTGGTCGCTTCACGGAGTCCATGGTGCCCTTCGGGCCACCTCCCGTCGACGACCGTCACTCGCTGGGGATTAAATTCCCCAAGCTTCTTGCGTGCCGAGAATAAGGGCCGCTACTGTCCGTATCCATCAAGCCACCCGGCGCAGCCAGTTGGCGGAAGTGCACCGCCCTGCCCACCCGCAGTCGCGGCACAGCCACCGTCAACTCCCCGACCGCACAAGGAGGTGCGCGTCATGGCCGAACCCGAGTCCGAACCCAAAGGCGCCGTCCGCCACACCGACACCCTCGACTACACGCCCGTGGCCCGCAGCGTCCCGCTCGCCCGCCGCCGCACCGCCCGCCTCGTGGCCGAGTGGGGGCACCGGAGCCTGGCCGGGGACACGGCCCTCGTCGTGTCGGAGCTGCTCACGAACGCCCTCCTCCACGGCAGCCTCCGCGCCCGCCTGATCCGCGTACACCTCCACACCACCGACACCGTGCTCCGCGTAGAAGTGAGCGACCCACGCGGCGAACGACTGCCATGCCCGCGACCGGCCGATTGCGAGGACCAGTTCGGGCGCGGGCTGCTTCTGGTGTCGGCGCTGGCGAACCGCTGGGGCTGGGAACCCAGGAGCGTTGGGAAGACCGTCTACGCGGAATGGGACACCTGCGCCACAGGCGCCTCGTCCGAAGCGTCTTCGCTCGTCGACGAGAGGGCGTGACGGGAGCGCTAGCGTGGGCCCGTGTCACAGAGATGCTCGGCGAGCGGAAGGGGCGGCCGATGACCACGCCGTACGCGCACGAGGAGAGACCCCTCATTCCCGCTCCCGAGCTGACGCTGCCGGCATTGCGGCAGGCCGTGGCCACCGTTGTGCCGTCCCGACTGCCCGAGTTCTTCCAGGACCTGCAGAAGGCGTTCGTACGGGCAGGCGACGAGGACAGCGTCGTACCGATCCGGATGTTCTATCGGCGGTGGGGCGTGATCGTCGAGATCGAGCGGTATCCGGAGACCGCGCGCAGTCTGCACGCCGCGGAGCGGGCGGTGGACAGCCCGGCCCCCGAGGCGCGGGAGCAGGCCGTCCAAGAGGCCGGCGACATCGTGCGAGCCGCGCATCGACAGGTGGCCGGTGGCTGACACCTCGAGGCACGCGGCCGATTGACGGTCGACCGCCTCACCGACATCCGCGGCGAACGCAACGGGGGTGCAGGAGACCCGGCCCCCGCCCCCGCCCACACAGGCCCCCGCCTACTTCGCCAGGTTCGTCGGCTGGATCGGCGACGCCGCCAGCGACTGCGGAGACGTGGCGGAGGCGTAGGCCGATGGGGCCGATACCGCTGCCGACGGGTCGGCCGGGGAGTCGTCGGGCTGGGGCGGGGCGCCGCCGACGATGCGGATGCCCGCCTCGTCGAAGGCCCGCTTGATGCGCCAGCGCAGCTCGCGCGAAATGGTGAGGGACTTGCCGGGCATGGTCTTGGCGGAGACGCCGACCACCATGGAGTCGAGCAGCACGCTGTCCAGGCCGAGCACCTCGACCGGGCCCCACAGCATCTCGTTCCACGGCTCGGCCTTGCCCATGGTCTCGGCGACCTCGGTCAGCGTCGCCCTGACCTTGTCGAGGTCCTCGTCGGCGCGCACGGTGACGTCGACGGCCGCGGTCGACCAGCCCTGCGAGAGGTTGCCGATCCGCTTGACCTCGCCGTTGCGCACGTACCAGATCTCGCCCTCGGCGCCCCGCAGCTTCGTCACGCGCAGGCCGACCTCGATGACCTCGCCGGAGGCGACACCCGCGTCGATCGTGTCCCCGACGCCGTACTGGTCCTCAAGGATCATGAAGACACCGGAGAGGAAGTCGGTGACCAGGTTGCGCGCGCCGAAACCGATCGCCACACCGGCCACACCCGCGGAAGCGAGCAGCGGCGCGAGGTTGATCTTGAAGGCGCCGAGCACCATGAGGGCGGCGGTGCCCAGGATCAGGAACGAGGCGACCGAGCGCAGCACGCTGCCGATCGCCTCTGAACGCTGGCGGCGCCGCTCGGTGTTCACAAGAAGTCCACCGAGTGCGGACGTGGCACCGGCCTCGCTCCTGCGGTTCATCCGCTCGACGAACTTGGTGATGCTGCGGCGTATCACGGCGCGCAGCACGAAGGCGATGACGATGATCAGCAGGACCCGCAGGCCCACGCTCAGCCACGTGGACCAGTTCTGCTCGACCCAGCCGGCGGCCTGTCCGGCCTGCTCCTGGGCGTCCTTGAGGGTGGGTTTCGCGGGGTCGGACGAGGCATCGCTCGCCCCCGTGGCCGACAGGACGGACAAGATCACGGCAGGTACCTCCAGGCGTAGCCATCTGCCCGCCTCGCGGCGATGCTCGGGGACAGGAGCGGGCAGACCCACCACACTAACGGGGCATTGTGTGTGGATCGTCGTCATGTTCGAGGGAGAGACAGTGCTCACGTCCGCCCGCTGGGGGAATGAGGGACGTGTGGTCGAAAACACTCCCAGCCCGTTACGTGGACATGGTGGCGCCATGACCAGCGGTGAGGGGAGACTGGCTGGGAGATCGTCCCGGCGCGAGCCACGCGCCGCCGGCGTACAAGGAGGCATCCGTGCCGCATGTCCTGGTCCTCAACGCGTCGTACGAGCCGCTCGGCGTCGTACCGCTCCGCCGCGCGCTCGTACTCGTCCTCGAGAACAAGGCCACATGCCTCGAGGAGTCCGGCGCCTTTATGCACAGCGCAACACGCACCGTCGCCGCCCCCAGCGTGGTCCGGCTCAAGCGTTTCATCCGGGTTCCCTACCGGGGGCCCGTTCCTCTGACCCGACGCGCACTGTTCGCCCGTGACGGCGGCCGGTGCATGTACTGCGGTGGCGTCGCAACCAGCGTCGACCACGTGATCCCGCGCAGCCGCGGGGGTCAGCACGCCTGGGAGAACGTGGTGGCGTCGTGCCGCCGCTGCAATCACACCAAGGCCGACCGCCACCTGGTGGAGATCGGCTGGCGCCTGCGCCACGCGCCGGCTCCGCCGTCCGGTCTGGCCTGGCGCATCATCGGGACCGGGCATAGGGATCCGCGCTGGTTGCCCTACCTGCAACCATTCGGCGCGGACGAGGCCCTGGCCCGGATCGAAGGCGTTTCAGCCTGATCGTCGATCCGGGTTTCTTGCGTTTCAGAGGCGTTCCGGAAGCACTTCAGGGGCGGTTCAGAGGTGCTTCACAAGTACTTCAGGGCGCTTCATGGGCGGAGGTCGCACAACGCGGCCTCCGCCTCACCTATTGACCGCACCCGCACCAGCCCCTTACGTTCCTCGCACCCAGATAGGAAAGTTTCCTAACAGTACTCAGTACGAGGAGGTGGGCCCCCGCGATGGCCGCAACCCCTGGCGCCCCCGGCACCCCCAGCGTCCTGCGCGCCATGAACGACCGCGCAGCGCTCGACCTCCTCGTCGCCCACGGCCCGCTCACCCGCACCCGGATCGGCGAGCTGACCGGCCTCTCCAAGCCGACGACCTCCCAACTGCTCGGCCGCCTCGAAACCGCCGGACTCGTGCGGACCACCGGCAGCCAGACCGGCCGCCCGGGACCGAACGCCGTCCTGTACGAGATCGAGCCGGGCGCGGGCCACGTCGCCGCCCTCTCCGCCGACCCGACCGGCATCACCGCCGTCGTCGCCGACATCACCGGCGCCGAACGCGGCCGCCGCCGCATCGAGGCCGACGCCGTCAGCGAGGACGTGCGGCACCGCACCGCCCAACTCGTCGCCGAGGCCACCGACGGGGCGCTCGCCCAGGCAGGGCTCGGGCACGGCGACCTGACCGCCACCGTCATCGGCACCCCCGGCGCCATCGACCCGCACACCGGACAGCTCCGCTACGCCCCGCACCTGCCGGGCTGGCACTCCCGCACCCTGCGCGACGACCTCGCCAAGGTGCTCGGCACCCCCGTCTCCATCGAGAACGACGTCAACCTCGCCGCGGTCGCCGAGCAGTACGAAGGCGCCGCGCAGGACCACGACGACTTCGTGCTCGCCTACGTCGACGAGGGCGTGGGCGCCGCGATCGTGCTCGGCGGGACGCTGTTGCGCGGGGCGACCGGCGGCGCGGGCGAGATCGGCTACATGCCGCTGCCGGGGGCTCCCCTGGCGCGCGGCGGGTCCGACGCCGTGGCCCGCGCGGACGGGGGCGGCGGGCTGCAGAGCCTCGTCGCCGCCGCCGCGATCCGCGAACTCGCCGGTGGCGTCAAGGACTTGGGTGAAGCACTCGGCACGCAGGGCGTCCTCGACGAGGTCGCCCGGCGGATCGCCACGGGCATCGCCGCCGTCGTCGCCGTCGTCGACCCCGAGCTCGTCGTACTGTCCGGTCAGGTCGCCCGGGCCGGCGGCGACGCCCTGCGCGAGCGGGTCGAGGAACAGCTCACCGGACTCGCCCTGCCCCGCCCCCAGTTGCGCACCAGCGACCTGGCAGGCGACCCCATCCTCACCGGCGCCCTGCGCACCGCCCTCACCCAGGCCCGCGACACCGTCTTCGACACCAGCACCTCCGCGTAACACCCTCTCCCAGCCCAACTCCCGTACACGTAAAGGACGTTCGCCATGCCGCGATGGCGCATACCCCTGCGCGCGCCCGTAGGGCTCGCCGCGGCCGGACTGCTGCTCGCCGGCTGCGCCAATCCGAGTACCGGCAGCGCCGCCGACGACCCGACCAAGCCCGTCACGCTGAAGTTCTGGCACGGCTGGTCGGCGCCCGGCGAGGTGAAGGCGATCAACGACTCGATCGCCCGCTTCGAGAAGCTGCACCCGAACATCAAGGTGCAGGCCACCGGCAACGTCTCGGATGCCACCACCAATCAGGCCCTGCGGGCCGGTGGCGACGAGGCCCCCGATGTCGTCTCCTCCTTCACCACGAACAACGTCGGCCAGTACTGCGACTCCGGTATGTGGGTCGACCTCGATCCGTTCATGAAGAAGACCGGCCTGAAGAAGGAGAAGGTCTTCCCCAAGTCCCTTCTCGATTACACCGGTTACCGCGGGAACCAGTGCGCCCTGCCGCTGCTCGCGGACGCCTTCGGCATGTACTACAACAAGGACGCCTTCAAGAAGGCGGGCATCGAGCGGCCGCCGCGGACCATGTCCGAGTTCGTCGCCGACTCCAAGAAGCTCACCGTCAAGGACGGCTCCTCGTACAAGCGCGTCGGCTTCATGCCGAACTTCCGGCTCTACCAGAACAGCCCGGACCGGCTGTTCGCCCAGTGGGGCCCCAAGTACTTCGATGGAGACGGGAATTCGCGGCTCGCCGAGGATCCCGCCACGTACGACTTCTTCAAGACGGCGCGGAAACTCGTCGACGCGCAGGGCGGTTACAAGGCGCTGGAGAGGTTCCGGACCTCGTTCGGCGACGAGATGTCCAACCAGAATGCCTTTCTGAGCGGAAAGCTCGCCATGCATCTCGACGGTGAGTGGCGCGGGCTGATGCTGAACGACGCGAAGGCCAAGTTCGACTGGGGCGTCGCTCCGATGCCCGTCCCCGACGACCAGGCCGAGACGTACGGGCGCGGCTATCTGACCGGCACCGTCGCCGGCATCGCGCACAGCAGCAAGCATCAGAACGCGGCCTGGGAGCTGGTGAAATTCCTGACCGCCGACACCGATCAGGTCGTGAAGTTCGCCAACGCGATCCACAACGTGCCGTCGACGAACGCCGCCCTCAAGTCGCCGAAGCTGGACGCCGATCCGACGTTCCGCGCCTTCGTCGACATCGCGCAGAACAAGGACAGCCAGGTCATGCCGCCCTCCACGAACGGCGGCATGTACATCGTGCAGCTTCAGGACTTCAGTTACGGCGAGGAGGCCGGCGAGGTCCACGACCTGAAGGGCGGCCTGCGGCGCCTCGACAAACTCATCGACGCCGACACCCTGCAGTCGCAGAACTGAGGAACGGGACATTCTCGTATGGCACTCACCCTTTCCAGGCCTGCCCGCCGCAGACTGCGCACCCTGGGATTTCTCTCCCCCTGGCTGATCGGATTCAGCGCCTTCTTCGCCTATCCGCTGCTCGCCACCGTCTATTTCTCGTTCATGCACTACAACCAGATCAAGGCGCCCACTTTCGTGGGGCTGCGGAACTGGGTGTACGTGTTCCGGGACATGCCCCTGTTCGGGCCCGCCCTGTGGAACACGGTGTGGCTCGTCGTGGTGATGGTGGCGCTGCGCGTGGTGTTCGGGCTCTCGCTCGGGCTGCTCGTCACGAAGATAAAGAGCGGGGTCGGGTTCTTCAGGACCGCCTTCTATCTGCCGTATCTCGCGCCGCCCGTCGCCGCGACCGTCGCCTTCGTCTTTCTGCTCAACCCCGGCTCAGGGCCGGTCAACGAGATCCTCGCCAAGGTCGGCATAGACGGGCCCAACTGGTTCAACGACCCCACCTGGGCCAAGCCCTCGCTCGTCCTGCTCTCACTGTGGGGCATCGGCGACCTCATGGTCATCTTCATGGCCGCGCTGCTCGACGTACCGAAGGAGCAGTACGAGGCCGCCGAGTTGGACGGCGCGGGGCCGCTGACCAAGTTCCGCTACGTGACGTGGCCCTCGATCACCCCGATCGTCATGTTCGCCGTGGTGACGGGCGTCGTGCAGACCATGCAGTACTACACGCAGGCCCTCGTCGCCGGAAAGATCGCCTCGGGCGTCTCCATCGGCCCCGGCAGCGTCATCCAGCCGGGATACCCGGACCACTCGACGCTCACCGTCCCGCAGCTCGTCTACTCGATGGGCTTCCAGAACTTCAACACCGGCGCGGCGTGCGTGCTCTCGCTCGTCCTGTTCGCCATTGCCATGGCCGTGACCTCGCTGCTCATGCGCAAGCGCTCGGGTCTGCTCGCGGCGGAGGACTGATCGACATGACGACTACGACACTGAGCCCCGGCGCCACGCACACGGACGCCGAGCCCGTGCACGCCGACGGGCCCGCGGGCCGGCGCGCCCGCCGGCAGCGGGTCCTGCACTGGATCGCCGTGCACAGCATCGCGATCGCGGTCGCGCTGCTCTTCGTCCTCCCCTTCGTGTTCGTCTTCCTGACGTCCGTAATGAGCGACGGGCAGGCGATGAGCGGCGACCTGTGGCCGGACTCCTGGCACTGGGAGAACTACAAGGCGGTCCTCCAGACGGACGGCTTCCTCGACTGGTGGAAGAACTCGCTGGTGTACGCGGGCCTCGGCACGCTGTTCACCGTGTGCTCGGCGATACCCGTCGCGTACGCGCTCGCCAAGTTCCGCTTCCGCGGGCGGCGCACGGCGATGCTCCTCGTCATCTCGACGATGATGCTGCCGCCGCAGGTCATCGTGATCCCCATGTACCTGGTGTGGGCGCAGCAGTTCCACCTGTCCGGGACGCTGTGGCCGCTGATCATCCCGATGGCGTTCGGCGACGCGTACTCGATCTTCCTCCTCCGTCAGTTCCTGCTGACGATCCCGAAGGAGTACATCGAGTCGGCGAAGGTCGACGGCTGCGGCGAACTGCGCACGCTGCTGAAGGTCGTGGTGCCGATGGCCAAGCCGGGCATCGCCGCGGTCGCCCTCTTCCAGTTCTTCTACTGCTGGAACGACTACTTCGGGCCGCAGATCTACGCGGCCCAGAACCCGGCTTCCTGGACGCTGAGTTACGGCCTTGAGTCCTTCAAGTCCGCGCACAGCGTCAACTGGAACCTGACGATGGCGGCCACGCTCCTGGTGATGGCGCCGGTCTGCCTCGTCTTCTTCTTCGCACAGAAGGCCTTCGTCGAAGGCGTCACTCTCACCGGAGTAAAGGGCTAAGGGATTTCTATGAAGCTCGCCGTGGTCGGCGGAGGATCGACCTACACACCCGAACTCATCGACGGGTTCGCGCGTCTGCGGGACACGCTGCCGATCGAGGAGCTCGTGCTCGTCGACCCGGCCGCGGACCGCCTCGAACTGGTCGGCGGCCTCGCCCGCCGCATCTTCGTCAAGCAGGGGCACCCGGGCGTTATACGTACAACGTCCGACGTGGACGCCGGTGTCGCGGACGCCGACGCCGTGCTGCTCCAGCTCCGCGTCGGCGGGCAGGCGGCGCGCCTCCAGGACGAGACGTGGCCGCTCGACTGCGGCTGCGTCGGGCAGGAGACGACCGGCGCGGGCGGCCTCGCGAAGGCGCTGCGCACGGTCCCGGTCGTCCTCGACATCGCCGAACGGGTCCGCCGCGCCAACCCGGACGCCTGGATCATCGACTTCACCAACCCGGTGGGCATCGTGACGCGCGCGCTGCTCCAGGCGGGCCACAAGGCCGTCGGCCTGTGCAACGTCGCGATCGGCTTCCAGCGGAAGTTCGCGCGCCTCCTCGAGGTCGAGCCGTCCCAGGTGCACCTGGACCACGTCGGCCTCAACCACCTGACGTGGGAACTGGGCGTGCGCCTCGGTGGCCCCGACGGCGAGAACCTGCTGCCGCGCCTGATCGCCGAGCAGGGCGACGCCATCGCCGAGGACCTGCACATGCCGCGCACGGTCGTCGACCGCCTCGGCGTCGTCCCGTCCTACTACCTGCGCTACTACTACCAGCACGACGCCGTCGTACGAGAGCTGCGCACGAAGCCGTCCCGTGCCGCGCAAGTGGCGGAGATGGAGCGCGAGTTGCTGAAGATGTACGGCGACCCGACGCTCGACGAGAAGCCGGAGCTGCTCGCCAAGCGCGGCGGCGCCTTCTACAGCGAGGCGGCGGTCGACCTGGCCGCCTCCTTGTTGGGCGGCGGAGGCTCCCCGCACCAGGTGGTGAACACGTACAACAACGGCACGCTCCCCTTCCTCCCCGACGACGCCGTCATCGAGGTGCAGGCGTCGGTCGACGCCAAGGGCGCGAAGCCGCTGCCCGTACCGGCACTCAACCCCCTGTACGCAGGCCTGATCGCGAACGTCACGGCGTACGAGGACCTCGCCCTGGAGGCGGCCCTGAAGGGCGGCCGCGACCGCGTCTTCAACGCACTGCTCGCGCACCCGCTGATCGGCCAGATCGAGTACGCCGAGCAGCTCACGGACGAACTGATCGCACACAACCGGGAGCACCTCGCGTGGGCATGACCGTCCTTGCCATCGACGCGGGGAACAGCAAGACCGACGTCGCGGTGGTCGCGGCCGACGGCACTGTCGTCGGCGCGGCCCGCGGCGGCGGGTTCCAGCCCCACCGGACGAACGCGGAACCCGCCGTGGACGTCCTGGCGGAAGCGGTCGGCCGGGCGTTCGCGCAGGCGGGCGTGGGCGCGGTCGACCATGTGTCGGCGTGCCTGGCCAACGCGGACCTGCCCGTGGAGGAACGGGAGTTGGCGCGCGCCCTGACCGCGCGCCGCTGGGGATCGCGGGTCGACGTCCGCAACGACACCTTCGCCGTGCTGCGCGCCGGGCTCCTGGAGGACGCCGAGCCGCGCGGCGTCGCCGTCGTGTGCGGGGCGGGCGTCAACTGCGCGGGGATGCTGCCCGACGGCCGCACGGCCCGGTTCCCCGCGATCGGCCGGCTCTCCGGTGACTGGGGCGGCGGGGGCGGCCTCGCGGAGGAGGCCATCTGGTTCGCCGCACGCGCGGAGGACGGCCGCGGCGACCCCACGGCGCTGATGCACGCCCTGCCCGCCCACTTCTCCCTCCCCTCCATGTACGCCCTGATCGAGGCGCTGCACCTGGGCCACATCCCCGCGGTCCGCCGCCACGAGCTCACCCCGGTCCTCTTCGCCACGGCGGCGGACGGCGACCCGGTGGCCCGAGCCCTGGTCGAGCGGATGGCCGACGAGGTGGTGGCGATGGCAACGGTCGCCCTGCGCCGCCTCGACCTCCTCGAAGAGGAGGTCCCGGTACTCCTCGGCGGCAGCGTCCTGGCCGCCCGCCACCCCCAACTCAACGACCGTGTCAGCACCTTGCTCTCCGAGCGGGCCCCACGGGCAACCTCCCGGGTGGTGGCAGAACCTCCGGTCCTGGGGGCAGCCCTGTTGGGCCTGGACGCGGTGGGCGCACCCCCGGAGTCCCACGCGCGTACGCGCGCCGAGTACGCAAACCCAGCCCCCCACTCAAGCCCCGCCGGCGATTGAGGCGCGGGGTCCGGGGCAGCGCCCCGCGACCGCAACAACGCCGCCGCGAACACAAACGGGGAACCGAACCCCCCTCCCCCACGTGTTCCAGAACGGAGCGCTTCCGCACAAGATCCAGGGAATGGCTGTGCGGATGTCAGTCGCCCAAGCGATACTTGCGACCGACGTACGACCATGGGGGAGGGTCGAAGTGACATACCCGTCGAACGGAAGCGTGGCGCCGCCGGAGCGCCCCGCCACACCGCCGACGCCGGGCGTGCCACCGCAGGCGCAACGCGGCGGCGGCCCGCCCGGCGCACCCGCGCCCACGCCCCGGCGGCGCACCGCCTGGGCGGAGGGCGTGGACCGGCTGAAGGCGGGGGCCACGACCGAGCCGGGCCGGCTCCGCATCATCGGCGCCGTACTCGCGCTGCTCGTCGTGGCGTTCGGCGCGACGACGGCCTGGCAGATGACGGACCGCTCGGCCGCCGCCGACGACGTGCTGCACTCCAGCCAGCCGCTGAGCGCCGACGCCGCCGACATCTACCGCTCGCTCGCCGACGCCAACACGGCGGCGTCCAGCGGGTTCCTCGCGGGGGGCGAGGAACCCGCGGATACGCGCGACCGGTACGAGCGCGACATCAGGAACGCCGCGGACAAGCTGGTGACGGCGGCGACCAGCACCGACCCCGGCACCCGCTCGGCGGGGACGATCGCGGAGCTGAACAAGCTGCTGCCGCAGTACAAGGGCCTCATCGAGCGGGCCCGGGCCAACAACCGGCAGGGCTTCCCGCTGGGCGGCGCCTATCTGCGGTACGCGAACGAGAAGATGCAGACCGAGATGCTCCCGGCCGCCGAGGATCTCTACAAGACGGAGAACCAGCGGCTGCGGGACGACTACGACTCGGCGACGCCCTACCCGTGGATCGCGATCGCCCTCGGCGTGCTCGCCCTCGCCGGCCTCGCGTGGGCGCAGCGCCGCAACTACCGCCGTACGAACCGGGTGTTCAACCAGGGGCTGCTCGCCGCCACCGCGGCGTCCACCGTGGTGCTGCTGTGGCTCGTCGTCGGTCACACCGTCGCCCGCAGCGGGCTGAGTTCGTCGTACGACCATGGCGTACGGTCCTTGAACGTGTTGCACGACGCGAGCATCGCCTCTCTGAAGGCGCGGGGCAGCGAGAACCTGACGCTGGTCAGCCGCGGCGCCGAGACGGTGTCGGTGAAGGGCAAGACCAAGGACAAGTACGACGTCGACTTCCAGCAGGAGATGACCGCGCTCGCCGGCAAGCTGAACGCCGCGTACGCGCTCGCCGACGGCGAGGGCGACACCGCGGGCCGGGCGCCCGTGACCAAGGCGAACGCCAGCATGAAGGAGTGGCGAAAGCGCCACCAGGACGCGCGCGAGCAGGACGACTCCGGCAACTACCAGGGCGCGCTCGACAAGATCATCGGTTCGAAGAAGGACAAGCCGACAGGTGAATGCTTCGATCTGGTGGACAAGAATCTGGACACGGCCCTCGTTCACGAGCAGCGTCAGTTCAGCGCCGACGCGGGCAACGGTCTCGACGCGATGACCGGACTGCCCGCCGGGGCTGCGCTGTTGGCGGTGCTCGCCGCGGGTGGCGCGGTGTTCGGCATCGGGCGCAGGCTTTCGGAGTACAGGTGAGAGGGGGTGCGGCGATGAACGAGCTAGGGACGGCGCGAAGGGTGACTCTGCGCGGCTGGGGCGGCGTGGCCGCCATGGCGGTGGCCTGCGCCCTGACGGCGGTGTTCGCGCTGCTGCTCCCGCTGACCCAGCAACAGCGCCCCTCGCACGACGGCACGACGAGCTATGCCTCCGGTGGCGTCGCCGACGGCAGGCAGGCCAAGGCGGACGACTGCGACGCCTCGGTGAAGGGCAAGGAGCCGGAGCGCAGCCTCTCCCCCTCGGGCAGCGAGAGCGGCAGCGCCGTGCAGGCCGTCAAGGACCGCGGCTACCTCTCGGTCGGCGTCGACCAGAACAGCTACCGCTGGGGCTACCGCGACCCCAACAGCACCGCGAAGACAAGCGAGTTGGAGGGCTTCGACATCGATCTCGCGCACGAGATCGCGGGCGACATCCTCGGCGACCGGGACGCGATCCGCTTCCGCGCCATCCCCACGAACGAGCGCATCCCGGCGATCCAGCACGGCGACGTCGACATGGTGGTGCGCACGATGACCATCAGCTGCGACCGCCTCAAGGACGTCGCGTTCTCCACCGCGTACTTCCAGACCGGCCAGCAGGTGCTCGCCCCGAAGACCTCGGACATCAAGGGGTACGGGGCCTCGCTCGCCGGCAAGCGGATCTGCACGGCGACCGGTTCGACGGCCGCGTCGTCGCTGGAGGACGGCAAGAAGAAGCCGGTGGACGAGGGCGGTCTGCCGCAGAGCACGGACATCTCCACGACCGTGCCGAACCAGCTGGACTGCCTGGTGCGGCTGCAACTCGGCGAGGTCGACGCGGTGGTCACCGACGGCGCGCTCGCCGCGAGCCAGGCCGCGCAGGACCCGACGGTGCAGGTCAAGGGCGAGCCCTACACCAAGGAGTTCTACGGCGTCGCCATGAAGAAGGGCGCGGACGACCTGGTGCGCCGGGTCAACCAGGTGCTGGTGGACTACCGCAAGTCGGACGGCTGGCAGAAGTCGTACGACCACTGGCTGAAGCCGGCGCTCGGCTCCTCCTCGGGGCCGCCCGCACCGAAGTACAAGTAGGCAGGACACGTAACACACGCAGTACGGCAGGGACTTGACGAGAACTCGGGAAAGCGAGAGGTGATCGATGGGCGTCGCGGGACCCGCCGGCCCAGTGATGGACCGGGACGAGGTGGACCGTGCCCTGGCCCGGCTCGGCGCGGAGCACGAAGCGATCGAGTCGTCCCTGCTCGCCCTCCAGGACCACGCGGGGCGCAGACTCCTGGAGGGCGCCCGGCTGACCGGGACGACGCAGGAGCGCTGGGCCTCGGCCGACCTGGAGATCACGCTGCTGTGGGCGTACTTCGACGCGTACGCGGGCGCGCTGCGCACGGCGCGGGAGATCCGCTCGCGGCGCCGGCTGCCCAACCGCGGCGACCTGACGGAGCTGACGGAGCTGCTGCGCGGCGAGTCCGTCACCATCGCGGCGGGCCCGGGTGCGGGCGGCGCCTCGCCCTCGATCACCGGGCCCGCGAAGCTGTCCGAGCAGTTCACCCTCGCGGCGCTCGTCGACCGGATGAACGCGCTGTACGCGTCGTCCCTCGACATGGTGGTGGCCGCCGACGCCGTGTGGTCTGCGCTGCCCGCCCGTATCGACATGCTCGCCGCCGAGCTGGCCCGCACCCGGCAGCTCGCGCACTCCGTAGGAGTGCGTCCCGGTGAGCATCCGGCGGGCGACGACCTGGAGCGGATCACCGGCTCGCTGACCCGGATGCGCGAGGAAGTGGTCTCCGACCCGCTCACGTACTGGCAGCAGGCGGCGGGGAGTTCGGCGCCCGGCGGCGGCCGCCCCGACACCACGGCGTACGACCGGGAGGCCCGCGCCCTGGAGGACGTGCGCCGGGAGATCGAGGCCGTGCTCGGCGTCCGGCAGGACGCGGAGGTGCGGCTCGGCCGGCTGCGGGACGTGCTGTCGCGCGCGGACCGCACGCTCGCCGAGGCGCGGTCGGCGCGCATCGAGGTGCTCGCGAAGATAGCCGGGTCCGACGTGCCCGCGGTGTCGGGTCCGCCGACGGTGCTGCAGGAGCAGTTGGCGACGGCGGCCGAGTACCGCAGGCGCGCCCAGTGGAACCGGCTCTCGCCGCTCCTGGAGTCGCTGGAGTCGAAGGCGGAGGACGAACTGCTGCGCGCGCGTGAGTCGTTGACGGCGGTGACGGCCCCGCTGGCGGTCCGCGCGGAGCTGCGCGGGCGGCTCGACGCGTACAAGGCGAAGGTGGCGAGGCTCGGTTTCGCCGAGGATCCGTTCCTGGTGGAGCGGTACGACGCGGCGCGGCGCATGCTGTGGAGCGCGCCCTGCAATCTGCGCGCCGCGGAGGCGGCGGTGCTGCGATATCAACGGGCGGCGGCGGACGCGCTGTCCGCGCCCGCCGACAGATCGGCCAGGGGGGAGTCGTGAGCGTGGCGCCACAGAAGTGCGGCAGAGCGGGTTGCACGGGCACGTACGAGGACATGGGCGGGGAGCTGTACTGCAACACGTGCGGCCTGAAACCGCAGCCGGCCGGTGCGTCCGGTGGCACCTACGGGGGCAGCGCCCCCACCCACCGGCCCGCCGCCCGGCCGCAGGTCGCCCCCGTGGGTGCTCCGGCCGCGGCGTCCTCCTGTCAGCGGCCCGGCTGTACCGGTTCCTACGAGGACATGGGCGGCGGCGAGCTGTACTGCGGCACGTGCGGGCTGGCCCCGGTCGTGTCGCCGAGCGGAATGGTGGCGTCGCCGCCGACCGGGATCGCCGGTGGCGGGCAGCGCGGCTCGCAGAACTCCTCCAGTTCGCGGGCATCGGCCAGGACGTCGGCGCGCTCCTCGCAGTCCCGCCGGTCCGTGTCGGGCCGGCTCTCCCGCTCCCTGTCCGGAAGTTCGACCTCGCGCTCGGTGTCGGTGCGCAGCTCCGGTGCGTCGGCGGGTACGTCGGCCCGTTCCCGGCTCGGCGTCGGCCTGGTCAACGTGCCGGACGTGCCGCGGCCCGACCCGCGCGCGATGGTGCAGGAGCACCCCGAGGTCCCCGAGCGGAAGCGGTTCTGCTCGCGCTCCGACTGCGGCGCCCCGGTGGGCCGTTCACGGGGCGAGCGCCCTGGCCGCACGGAAGGCTTCTGCACCAAGTGCGGCCACCCGTACTCCTTCGTGCCGAAGCTGGCCACGGGCGACGTCGTGCACGGTCAGTACGAGGTCGTGGGCTGTCTGGCGCACGGCGGGCTCGGCTGGGTCTACCTCGCCGTCGACCGCGCCGTCTCCGACCGCTGGGTCGTCCTCAAGGGCCTGCTAGACACGGGCGACCAGGACGCGATGGCCGCCGCGATCTCGGAGCGCCGCTTCCTCGCGGAGATCGAGCACTCCAACATCGTCCGCATCTACAACTTCGTCGAGCACCTCGACCAGCGCACCGGCTCCCTGGACGGCTACATCGTCATGGAGTACGTGGGCGGCAAGTCCCTCAAGGAGATCGCCAACGAGCGGCGCACCCCCGAGGGCAGGCGGGACCCGCTGCCGGTCGAGCAGGCGTGCGCGTACGGCATCGAGGCCCTTGAGGCGCTCGGTCATCTGCACAGCCGCAACCTCCTCTACTGCGACTTCAAGGTCGACAACGCGATCCAGACCGAGGACCAGCTCAAGCTCATCGACATGGGCGCGGTCCGCAGGATGGACGACGACGAGAGCGCGATCTACGGGACCGTCGGCTTCCAGGCGCCCGAAGTCGCCGAGTTGGGGCCCTCCATCGCCTCGGACCTCTACACCGTGGCCCGTACGCTCGCCCTCCTCACCTTCGACTTCCAGGGCTACACGAACGTGTTCGTGGACTCGCTGCCCGACCCCGACAACATCGAGGTGTTCCGCACCTACGAGTCGTTCTACCGGCTCCTCGTGCGCGCCACGGACCCGGACCCGGCCCGCCGCTTCGCCTCCGCGCAGGAGATGGCGGAGCAGCTGACGGGCGTCCTGCGCGAGGTCGTCGCGCTCCAGACGAACCGGCCGCGGCCCGCCCTCTCCACGCTGTTCGGGCCCGAAGTGAAGGTCACGGACACCGAGTTGTTCGGCCTGCTCGCGGGCGAGGTGTCAGCGCTAGGGGCGCGCGAGACGCCCGTACGCGTACGGAACGGCCGGGGTCCGCGGAAAGCCGCGGCCGCGCTGCCACCGCCGCCCGTCGCGCCCGCCCTGCCGCCGTCGTCCGCCGAGATCGTCAAGCCGCTTCAGGCGCAGGGCACCGCGCTCGCGCTCCCGGTGCCGCGCGTCGACCCGGGCGATCCGAACGCCGGTTTCCTCGCGGGCCTCATCGCCTCGGCCCCCGCCGAGCTGATCGCGGCCCTGCACGCGGCGCCCGCCGACTCCCTCGAACTGCGCCTGCGCGAGCTGCGGGCCCGCCTCGAAATGGGCGGCGTCTCCTCCCGGGGGACAACCCCCGGGCCCCCGGCCGGACAAGCCGGTCGACCGGGCGAAGCGGCAGGTGAGGACGGAGCGGGTCGACGAGAACTGGACGCCGCGCTCAGCGGTCTGGCCGCCCTTGAGGCCGACCACCCCGACGACTGGCGGGTGGTCTGGTACCGGGGCGTCGCGGCGCTCGCGATCGGCGACCACACGAACGCGGCGCTGTCCTTCGACGCCATATACGACGCGTTCCCGGGCGAGCCCGCGCCGAAGCTGGCGCTCGGCGTGTGCGCGGAGGTGCTCGGCCAGCTCGACAACGCGGCGGAGTACTACCGCCTGGTGTGGTCGACGGATCCGAGTTACGTGAGCGCGGCGTTCGGCCTCGCGCGCGTGCAGCTCGCCGCGGGCGACCGGGTCGGCGCCGTGCGCACCCTGGAGTCGGTGCCCGAGTCGTCGATCCACTACACGGCGGCGCGGGTCGCCGCGGTGCGCTCGCGGCTGCGGGGCAGGACGGCGCAGGGGGCGAACGGCGACCCGTTGCTGCACGACCTGACAGCCGCGGCGGGACAGGTCGAGGCGCTCGACGGGTTCGGTCTCGACGCGGTGCGCCGCGAGCAGTTGTCCACCGAAGTGCTCGGCACGGCCCTGGACTGGGTACTCTCCGGTAGGCAGGGTTCCGGTCCGCCACAGGACCCCGTGCGCACGGTGGTGCTCGGCAGCGATCTGGACGAGCGCGGCCTCCGCCTCGGTCTTGAACGCTCGTACCGGACTCTGGCCAGGCTCGCTCAGCGCGGCGAGGAGAGGATCGAACTGGTGGAGCGGGCCAACCGCTACCGCCCCCGGACGTGGGTGTGAGGATGTCGCAGACGCACAAGGCGGCCGCTATGTCAGTGTGTCCCAGCTGCGAGGAGCCTCTCGAAGAGGCCGATCGCTTCTGCGGGGCATGCGGATACGACCTGTCGGCGCAGCCGCGCGCCGAGGAGCAGCCGCGCGCCGAGGAGCCGGGCGCTTCCGACGCCTCCGTGGAGTGGCCCGCCGCCCCCGACCTGGACAGTTCGGACCCGCCCGCCCCGGTCCACCTGCCGACCGACCTGGAGGGCACGGACTCCGGCGGCTCCGAACTGCCCACCGACGTACGCTTCGACGGTCCACCGTCCGATGAGGAGTTCAGGATCGCCGCGCCCGACCCCCGCACCGCGACGCCCGAGCAACTGGGGTCCGCCACTTCCCCAAGCTCTCGAACAAACTCGAGCAGGGGATACCCCATTCCCGCCGGCACCAAGCTGTGCGTGGCCTGCCGCGCCGGGCACGTCGACCCGGACGGCTACTGCGAGAACTGCGGCCACGCCCAACCCCGCGAACGCGACCACATGGAGCAGGAGTTGGACGCGGTCGCCGCGGTCAGCGACCGGGGCCTGCGGCACCACAGGAACGAGGACTTCTTCACGATCTCCTCCGCCGCGCTGCCCGACGGCTCCGCGGCCGTCGTCGCCGTGGTCTGCGACGGCGTGTCGTCGGCGACCCGGCCCGACGACGCCTCGCTCGCCGCGTCCCGCGCCGCCACCGAGGCGCTGCACGAGGCGCTGCCGCGCGGCACCCACCCGCAGCAGGCCATGCACGAGTCGATCGTCGCTGCCGCCGAGGCGGTCAACGCCCTCGCGGACGAGCCCGAGACGGCCCGCGAGCACAAGCCGCACCAGAACGCTCCGGCGTGCACCTTCGTCGCCTCCGTCGTCACCAAGGAGCTGCTCATCGTCGGCTGGATCGGCGATTCCCGCGCCTACTGGGTGCCCGACGACCGCGAGGCGCCCGCCGCCCGGCTCACCGAGGACGACTCGTGGGCCGCGCAGATGGTCGCGGCGGGCCTGATGAGCGAGGCGGAGGCGTACGCGGACGAGCGGGCGCACGCGATCACGGGCTGGCTCGGCGCGGACGCGTACGAACTGGAGCCGCACACCGCGTCGTTCAAGCCGGACCGCCCCGGAGTGGTCGTGGTCTGCTCCGACGGACTGTGGAACTACGCGGAGTCCGCCGACGAGATGGCCCGCCTGCTGCCCGCGGACGCGGCGGACAACCCGCTGCGCAGCGCCCAGGTCCTGGTCGGCCACGCCCTCGACGGCGGGGGCCACGACAACGTAACAGTGGCGGTGCTGCCGTTCCCTGTGCCGCAGTCGGGGGCAGGATCGGCGTAGGGCCTGTCGTTTGGGTCAGGCCGGATCAGGGAGCGGGGCCTGGTGCGTGCGATCGCAAGGCGGAGGAGGGAGGCGACGCGAATGGGGCCTCCCCTGCTCGAGCGAAGCCGAGAGCTTGGGGAAGTCGTCGACCGACGACAACGCCGCGAGCGTGCGTGCCAGGCCCCGCGAGCCCGGCCTGACCCAAACGACAGGCCCTAGGCCGGGAAGCGCACAAATGGTCTTGTTCAGGGGGGACATGTCACCATGGCAAATTTCTCGAAATCGCACGTTCCGCAATTCGCCGTCGAGGTCTACCAGAACGAATATCTGCCGGAGGGCGGCCGTGACGTCAACGCGATCGTCACGGTGACCTCGACCGGGGGCGGCACCGTGGGCGGCGCGGTCAGCGCGCCGCACCTGTTCAGCGTCGCGGGCGAGGGCACGGACGCCGCGGTGGTGCTGATGGTGGACTGCTCCGGCTCGATGGACTACCCGCCCACCAAGATGCGCGGCGCGCGCGAGGCCTCGGCCGCCGCGATCGACGCGCTGCGCGACGGTGTGCACTTCGCGGTGATCGCCGGCACCCATGTGGCCAAGGAGATCTACCCGGGCGAGGGCCGGCTCGCCGTCGCGGACCGGACCACGCGCGGGCAGGCCAAGCAGGCGCTGCGCAAGCTGTCCGCGAGCGGCGGCACCGCGATCGGCACCTGGCTGCGGCTGGCCGACCGGCTCCTGGCCTCGGCGGACGTGTCGATCCGGCACGGCATCCTGCTCACCGACGGCCGCAACGAGCACGAGTCGCCGGAGGATCTGCGCGCCACGCTGGAGGCGGGCGCGGGCCGCTTCACCTGCGACGCCCGCGGCGTCGGCACGGACTGGGAGGTGAAGGAGGTCACAGGCATCGCCTCCGCCCTCCTCGGCACCGCCGACATCGTCGCCGACCCGGCCCATCTCGCCGAGGACTTCACGCAGATGATGGAGACGGCGATGGGCAAGGAGATCGCGGACGTCGCTCTACGCCTGTGGACACCGCTCGGCTCGGAGATCACGTTCGTGAAGCAAGTCGCCCCGCGCGTCGAGGAGTTGACGGAGCGTCGCACCGAGGCGGGCCCGCGGGCCGGCGACTACCCCACCGGCTCCTGGGGCGACGAGTCCCGCGACTACCACGTGTGCGTGCGGGTCCCGGACGCCGATCTCGGCCAGGAGATGCTCGCCGCCCGCGTCTCCCTGGTGATCCCGCAGCCGGACGGCTCGGCACAGGCCGTTCCGCTGGGCGCACAGGGTCTCGTACGGGCGGTGTGGACGGACGACATGGCAGCCTCTACGTCGATCAACCCGCAGGTCGCCCACTACACGGGTCAGGAAGAACTCGCACAAGCCATCCAGCAGGGACTTGACGCACGAAAGTCGGGCGATTCGGACGGGGCGACCGCGAAGTTGGGCCGCGCGGTGCAGCTCGCGGCCCTCTCCGGGAACGCGGATACGGCCAAGCTGCTTTCGAAGGTGGTGGACGTTGTGGACGCCACGGAAGGTACTGTTCGATTGAAGGCGAAGGTCGCGGAGGCCGACGAGATGACTCTCGAAACCCGGTCGACCAAGACAGTTCGCGTCAAGAAGTAACCTCCCACGTACAAAATATCCACCCACGCACTACGGCAAGCCCTGCTTGCACATGAAGGAGAGGGGGAAGCGCCGACATGCCGACCTGCCCGAACGGACACCAGTCGGGTTCCGAAGACTGGTGCGAGGTCTGCGGTCACCGCATGGCCGGTGCCGTGCCCCCGCCCCCTCCGCCGCCTCCGGCCGCCGGTTACGGCTACCCGCAGCCGGCCGCGCCGCAGGCGCCGCAAGGTGGGGCGGGTACGCCCGAACTGTGCCCGCAGTGCCGTACGCCGCGTGAGGGCGGCGCGCCGTTCTGCGAGGAGTGCCGCTGGAACTTCCTCACGAACACGGCGACGTCGTACACGCCCGCGGCCCCGAACCCGCCGATGCCCACGTCGGGCGGCCAGGGCGGCCCCGCCGCACCCGGCTTCCCGCAGCCCCACGAGCCGCAGGGCCCGAACCCGGCGCTGCAGTTCCAGCAGCAGCCTCCGCCGCCCGGCCCGGACTCGTACGAGTACCAGGGCTCGCGGCCCTCGCAGATCAACCGGCCCGCGGAGCCGATCCCGCCGTCCCCGTTCGGCAACGAGCCGTCGTTCGGGAACGAGCCGTCGGGTCAGGCCCCGCCGCCTCCCCCGCCGTCCTTCGACGGCCCGAGCCCGTACGAGACCGGTGGCGGTGCCCCGCAGGGCTTCCAGCAGCAGGCTCCGGCGCCCGCGCCGGCTCCGCCCACGCACCCGGGCCCGTACGGCCAGCCGGGTCCGCACGGCCAACCCGGCCCGCCGCAGCCCGTGCAGCCGGGGCCCATGCAGCCCCCGCCGCCCAACCCTTCCTTCGGCGGTCCTGGTGGTCCTGGTGGCCCCGGTGGCGCGAACGGGGACGACTGGATGCTGCCGCCTCCGTCGTCGGACCCGTCGGCGCCCGCGGGTCCCTCCACGACCCCGCCGCCGTTCCAGCAGCAGCAGCCGCCGCAGCAGCAGCAGTACGCCCCGATGTCGTGGTCGGCGACGATCGGTCCGGACCGCGACTACTTCATGGCGATGATGCAGCGCAGCGGCCCCGAGGCCTCGGGGCTCAACCTGCCCGCGTACTCGCCTGAGCAGCAGCGCCCGCTCACCGGGAACCAGCTGTCGATCGGCCGACGCCGGCACTCCACCGGGGAGTCCCCCGACATCGACCTGTCGGTGCCGCCGGAGGACCCGGGCGTCTCGCACCAGCACGCGGTGCTCGTGCAGCAGCCGGACGGTACGTGGGCGGTCGTCGACCAGAACTCGACGAACGGCACGACCGTCAACAACGGCGACGAGCCGATCCAGCCGTTCGTCCCCGTACCGCTGCAGGACGGCGACCGGGTGCACGTCGGAGCGTGGACGACGATCACGATCCGGCGCGGCTGAGCACACGCAGTCGTAGGACGTTGCCGGGCACCTGCACCTAGAGGGTGGTGCCCGGCAACTCCCATGTGTGGGGCCCCTCCGGATCGTCCAGCCAGGCCCGCTGGCGCCCGCCGCGCACGGTCACCCCGAACCGCTCGCGCTCGGGCCTGCCCTCCCGCTCCCACAGCGCGAGCGCGTCGTACGGGTCCAGGCGGCCCGACGTCAACGTCAGCAGGAACCGGAACAACTCCTCGCGCAGCACGGGGTGCGGCAAGCCACCGGCCCGGGGCTCGGGCGCCCGCTCCGGGCCGCCGCGCAGCGCCATGAAGTACGCGGAAGTATGCAGAAACCGCCCCTCCGCATACCGCCCTTCCACCTCCCCCTCCCTCACATCGAGGGCCACGAGCCCGGTCGACAGGGGCGCGAGGATCCGCGCACCGGCCGCACACTGCCCGAGCCAGCCCGTCGGCACCGAACGCAACGCGCACGTCGCCACGATCCGGTCGTACGGCGCCCGCTCCGGGCAGCCGCGCGTCCCGTCACCGGTGACGACGCCCGTCCGGTACCCGGCGGCGGCGAGATGAGACCTGGCGGACTCGGCGATCTCCGGATCGAGGTCGACGGACGTGACGTTCCCCGCACCGACCCGGTGCGCGAGCAGCGCCGCGTTGTACCCGGTCCCCGCACCGATCTCCAGAACCCGGTCCCCGTCCCGTACCCGCAGCTCCGCGAGCATCCGCGCCATCAGGGACGGCTGGCTGCTGGAGGAGACCAGCACGCCGTCGCGCAGCCGGGTGGCCAGCGGCTCGTCGGCGTAGGCGCCGCGCAGCCAGCGCTCGCGCCGCTCCGGGTCGGGGTGTTCGCCCCACAGCCGCTCGTAGCCTCCCGGGGCACCCACGAAGTAGTACGGCACGAACAGATGCCGCGGCACCTCCGCGAACGCCTCCCGCCAGGCGGGGTCGGCGTCCCAGGCACCACTGTGATCGATCTCGCGCACGAGCCGGGCCCGCGCCCGTACGGCGAGCTGCTCGAGGTCCCGGGTGTGCTCTGCGCCCATATGTCCACTGTCCTGCCCGAACCGGAAAACGGCGACCCCCGTTCCGCGGTCGGAGGGGACCTAGGTCCCCGGTCCCCGGCCGGTGTGTCTGAGACCATGGACGGGTGACTGAGATCCCGCGCGACACGCTTCAGGAGCAGACGTTCTACGAGCAGGTGGGTGGCGAGGAGACGTTCCGCCGCCTCGTGCACCGCTTCTACGAGGGCGTCGCACAGGACCCGCTGCTGCGTCCCATGTACCCGGAGGAGGACCTGGGCCCCGCCGAGGAGCGCCTCGCGCTGTTCCTCATGCAGTACTGGGGCGGCCCCCGCACCTACAGCGACAACCGCGGCCACCCGCGCCTGCGCATGCGCCACGCCCCGTTCCAGGTCGACCGCGCGGCCCACGACGCGTGGCTGAAGCACATGCAGGCGGCAGTAGAGGACCTCAACCTCTCCGAGGAACACGAACGCACCCTGTGGAACTACCTGACATACGCGGCAGCTTCAATGGTCAACACAGCGGGCTGACACGCTCCAGCCATTCAATCCCCTGCGGACGGGTGAGCAGCATCTTTCAAGCCCCTGCGGACGGGTGAGCTTTTCAAGCCCCTGCGGACGAGTGAGCCACTTCAAGCCCCTGCGGCGATTGAGCAGGC
>NZ_JBEOVM010000054.1:0-43392 GCF_040295505.1 Streptomyces sp. NPDC002790
GCCGTCCTTCGCGGCCCCGGCAGCGCCTGCTCCAGCACCCGCGCCTGCCCCGCCCCCCCCCGCCCCCCAGCCCGATCCGCCCAAACTCCCCCCCGCGCCGGCCCCCCCCCCCCGCCCCTCTTCACGTGCCTGCCTACGCCTCGCTCATCATGTCCTGCTCGAAGCGGACCGCGAACTGGTTCATGTACCGGGACACGTCCTCCGCCGTCATCCGCACCCCGTACTGCGCCTCCGCGTTCGCCGCGAACGCCTTCGGTGTCGGCAGCCCCTCGCCCTCTATCGAGCCGCGGAACACCTGGTACAGCTCGTCGTCCGTCGGCTGCTCGACGAGCTCCGGCGCACCTTCACCCAACGGCCGCGTCCCACCCGCCCCATTGGGCACAGGGAACTCCGGCTCCCGGAACTGCGGCTCTTGGTACTCCGGCTCCGGGTACTGGGGCTCCCGGTACTGCGGCTGCGGCTCGGGCTCCGCAGCGCGGGGAGCCGGTACCGGGGCGGGGGCCTGCGGGGCCTGCGGCTGCGGTGCCCGCGGCGGCTGCTCCTCGTAGCGCCCCTGGTGCTCCGGCTCGGGAACGTACACCGACGGATCGAACTCCGGGTCGTAGCCGCCGCGATATTCCTTGCGCAACTGCCCGTTGAACGCCGGGGGAACGTAGCCGGCGTTCTGCTCCACGGCCACGGCCGGGGCAGCGGCCGGTGGAGCCGCTGGAGCCAGCTGCGGCGCCTCCTGCCGGGCGGGAACGGGCGGCAGCAGCGGCGCCTCGATGCCCGCCGCCGCGAGACCCTCCGGCGCGGTCTGCGACAGCGGAACCCCGTACCGTGCGAGGCGCAACGGCATCAGCGACTCCACCGGAGCCTTCCGCCGCCACGCCCGCCCGAACCGGGAATGCAGCCGCGCCCGATAGACCAGCCGCTCCTGCTCCAGCTTGATGACCTCGTCGTACGAACGCAGCTCCCACAGCTTCATCCTTATCTCTAGTCAACGGCACGTCTCTACAGGTGGAGGCGCAAAAGAGATGTCTGGGATGTGAGGTACGCGGGCACTTAAAGGTGCTGCAGGCCTGCTTTCAGGCGTGGCTACTTGGCTCGCGTTCTTCTGGAGCTGCAAGGGCACTTACACCATCAACAGAATCAAGCCACCGTGTTCGCTCGGCACCTGAAACGATCGACGTGGACATACCATCCTCCTACAAGTCGCAGTGAACAGCAGGATCTTAGGCCTGCAGGACCGAGCTGTGACGGCCACGCATGGGGGAGTTTGTCGTGACAACATCGGCCGATCTTCTGCTCACAGCCGCTGCCTCTATGGGGGGAGCCATGGGCACCGAACTTTGGAAGCCCGCCCTCAAGAGCCTGGTCACATTCCGACGCCGTCGTCACGGTGGTGCAGCTGAGGGTGAAACCGAGGCGGTGGCTCGACTCGACTCGCTGGAGCAGGTAGTAGCGGCTGCTGAGCCTGACCAGAGGGAGGCGATGATCAACGCTGTGGAGCCACAGGTGCGCGAGATTCTGGCCTCCTGCGTCGGCGACGAGCCCGACACAATCCAGGAGCTCCTCGATGCGCTGAAGGCGCAGGGTGTGGAGCCGCCTACCGATGCCTCAGTGAAGCAGGACGTTAAGAGCAACTTCGTCTTCGGCAACCAAAACGTTGCTGGCCGGGACAACAACTTCGGAGGAGCTCGCTGATGTCGTTGCCGACCCCGCCTGAGCCCTCGGTGGAACAGGAGGTCAAGGACAATGTCGTCCACGGTGACCAGAACGTTGCTGGCCGGGACAATAACATCACGAATTACCTGACCGGACTGCGGCGCTTGCGCCCGCGTGCGATCAGCCCTGACACGTTGATGCCGGCCAACCGCTTCGTCACCCCTGGCGACGAGAAAAACACCAGCTTTGACAGGGCTGGTCAAGCGATCCGAACCTCCTACGGGAGCACAGCCGCCCGCATCGTGGTCCTGCTGGCTCCCGAGCAGCATGGCCGCAAGTCGGCAGCGCTCCGTCTGCTGGCCACCACAAACCTCCCGTCTGATCGCTTCTTCGAACTACGGCCTGACTGGGATGAACCGGACGTTGACTGCCTGCCCGTAGAGCGCGGCGCGGGCTATCTCCTCAACCTGCGTGGTGTTACTCAGTCCCTCCCCGATGCTTTCTATAGCGATCTAGCGACGTATGCGTCCACGCTGCGCAATGCAGGCAGCTACATGGTCATCACTGCCACGAGGGCCGTCTGGTCCCAGGCGCGAGCAGGCGCGCTCCATCCCGAGATCTTCGTGGTGGAGATCGATCGCCCAAAGCCCGGTGATGTTGTCAAGAAGTATCTGGAGAGCAAAGAGCAGACGCGGGATCGCTCTGGCTGGATTGACAACGAAGAAGGCGTGTTCTTTGGCCTTTTGCCGAAAGGTTGCGCACCCGGTGAAGCGGTTCGGCTGGCATCGATCATTGCAAGGGCCAAGCACGTCACAGACAAGGAAGCTCTTGATGAGTACAAGGGCTGGGAAAACCACCTGAGGGACTGGTTCAGCGCCGGAGGCCGGGAAGGAGTCGAAACGCGAGCCGTCCGAATCGCTGGCGCCTTCCTGGATAGGGCGCCAGCTGCGGTAGTGCTGAACAGCGCTGACCTCCTGCTTGAGGCCCGCAAAGTCAACCTACCCATGCCTGAGGGTGGGCTCCTCGCGATGCCGGACGCACCGACGCGCCTCGAGCCAGCAGATATGTCCTTCAACGAGGCTACTGGTGTTGCATCACTTGACCACGAGTCGCAAGGGCCAGCAATCCTGCGATACCTCTGGACGAGGCACACGCAGCTGACTGAGGAGGTGCTCACCCAGTGGCTCCAGGACATCAGTCAGGGGCCGGCCGAGGGTCACCTTGAAGCGCTCGCTTCTTCGCTCACTCAACTTGCTGAGACGGTGGGCATAGAGCCCCTATTCGATCTGGCAGAAGGCTGGCTCCGTAACGGCAGTAAGCAGCATCTGGAGCTTGTCGGCGACCTCATTTCCGATCTCGCCGTGCACGCTACGCTGGGTAGTCAGGCAAGGGTTGAGCTGGCGAAGTGGGCCGCAGGGAGATCGGAACCGGCACGCCAACGTGCCGTCGCCCGAGCTTGCGCAGGTTCCTTCGGGAAGGAGTACCCCAGCCAAGCTTTGACCCGAGCTCGCTACATCATCAACTCGCCGGGTTCTCAGGACCCGCAACAGGTGGCACAACGGGAAGCCATCGAAGCTGTGCGTACATTGGCCGCGGATGGGGATCTCGCACCTCTCGTGACCGACACCGTCGTCCACTGGATCACGAATTCAGGTAAGCCGACCGGAACGGCATGGAGCGTCTTCTACGACGTCTTCACCGTTCCCTCTAGCGTCGATCAGCTTGATAAGACCCCTCTGGCAGTGGCGCTCAATCAGACGGGTAAGGCAGGCGAAGTAGTACGTCGACGCCTTCTGGAGGGATGGGAGCACATCGTTCAAAACGGTGAAGATTTGCCCCAAGCCCAGAAAGTTCTGCTGACCTGGCGCCGGAGCGCTGAGGACGGTTTGTTGCCAGAGGGCCCCGTGGTCGAAATCATCATCGCGCTCAGCCGGGTTACGGGCATCGCCAAGGCTCCCCTGCGGGATGTCGTAAAGCCTGACGGCCGGTTGAAGGACGCCCTACTCGCTTCCCTTTTTGTGGAGTACCAGAGGGCGTACGGCGTGGCACCGGGTGGGCCTGCCGTGCCGTTCGCGCCCACGCCGGCACAGCAGACCGTTCCTGACTCACCTGAGGCGGATTCCGCAGCACCATGATTCGAGTTCTTGGCTGGCGAAGGGGGCGACGATTCTTCAATCGTCGCTCCCTCTCGGCATCACTGGAAAGCAAGGATCGCGGGTTGTACTTCCGTGCGACCGTCCACTACCGCTGGCGCATTAACGGTGAATCCTCCGCTCCCCGACCCCTAGCTCCCGATGGCCTGGCGCGCCACCTCCTCACAGCAGCGCTGGAGGGTGTGGCTGGTCAGTATCGGATGCTGGACTTTTGCGCAGCAGAGGACGCCATGAACACTGCGCTCTGTCAGGAAATATGGGATGCCGAGCAGCGCATCGGTGTTGAGGCAGGCGTGCGCCTTAGGATCACGAAGGCAGATAAACAACTGGCACAGCAGCGGGCTGAAGAAGAAGTAGTTCTGCGGTCAGCACATGCACGACAGACTGTCGAACTCGAGCTACTGTTCGATCGGCTCACTGATCAGACCCTCGGACCGGTTTGGTGGGTCAGCCGGTATGCCGAGCTTCAGTTCGCGACCGGCGACCCGGAGAAGAAGGTCGAATCGTTCCTACGCGCCTTTGCCGTGCTACAGAAGGCGCTTCATGCCGCCAAGGTCGATCAGACCAGTGACGAAAAACTCCTCGTCCGAAGTAAAATAGAGGAAGTGTTCAGCGTTATCGAAGACAAGGAGTCGCTGGATCTCGCAGTCCAGGTCATGAATCGCACCTTGGAACACCTTGGAATAGGCGGTACGGCAGGATTCAATGGCAGCGGACGTAACCTCGCACAGGAGCCGCGCGCAGAGTTTTGACCAACAATCCCCGCACAAGAGCGCTCCGTTGAGCGCCATCTGACCTGCATCGCCCTGGCTTCACACAGCGATGACACCGCCGCCGGTATCGTGCACCACTTCCTGCCAGGCGAGGGCAGGGCATTCGGCGATGAGTAGGGCGTTGAGCCCGTCCGGCCCGCCAGCTGCCGCAACTCGTGCGAACGCTTCCTCCTGAACAGGGAAATTCCCTTGGAGGGCGTCACAGTGCTGGCACCCGTTGGCCAGGTATCGGGCACACATGGTCTCGCTGTATCTGAGCCTCACTGGTGCCGTTAGGTCTGTCAGGCCGTGTTTCCCTAGAAGCCGCACGGCGAGTGCCATGGTTCGGGCGCTCTCCGTGGTGTAGAGCCCGCAGTACCCGCGTGCTGGCCGAGCCGGATAGAGCCCGACAATGCAGGTGGTGCCTCTTCCGCACTTCCAACAGGATCGGTTCAGTCCGAGGACACGAAGGGGCAGGCTGGGAGCGGCCCCGGGCGATGGCGCCGCGGGCAGGGTGAGTTCGTCGGGGTCAAAGTCGTCCGCCTCGACGAGCTTGTCCACGTGGCGGCACGTCGCGCAGCGCACCTCCCAGGTGCCTCTCTCACTTCTCCGTACGAACCCACCGTGTGCAGCCACCCACACGGAACAGGACGAGCACCCTCCTGCGAACCGGTTCTCCACGTCCTCCCTTTCTACGATTCGGCCGTCTCGAGGTGAGTGGCGGGTTCAGGTTCGCGTGGGTGCAAGGGCCCGCCTGGCACCGCTTTGCTCAACTGCTGCTCATGGATCTCTGGACGGAGCGCATCTCGGCGAGGAAAGCCGGGCTGAAGAGGCCAGCGCGCAGAGGAGTCCGTTCCAACCGAGGCGCCTTCAGGCGCCACAGCCATCGCCCATAAGCCTGTCGCAGCCGGGCACGCTCGTGCTGCCAGCGGCTCTCCCACTTCAGCGCTTCCCGGTAGGTGAGACCGGGGTTGTCCAGCGTCCATAGGTACAGGCGCCGTGCCATGAGCGGAGCCAGGAGGAAATGGATGGGCCGGACCGGGCTCTGCCTCCTGGCCATGCGCTGTTCCTCCTTCGGCGGGACTGTGTTCAGCACCGGCATCGTACGGGCGATGCTGTCGCTCCGGTGCTGAGTGGTGGCAGCCTGATCTGGATCTACGTGGCGCGCATCATTTTGCGCAGACTCTGCCGGGCTGCGGTCAGGTCGTCCTCCAGGTCCTCGATCGTGGCGCGCAGTGCCTTGTTGTCGGCTTGGGCTTGCTGGAGATCCTTGGTGAGCGCTGTGTTCGCGCGGCTCAATTCCTCTACGCGGGCTGTGAGTTCGCTGGTGTCGGTGTTGTTCAGTTCCGTGCCGAGCTGGAGGCGGAGTCGTTCGCGCAGCCGGTTGCGCTCTTCCCGGAGGTCCTTGACCTGCTGCTGGGCAAGCACGAGGTCGGTCTTCAGGCTGGCGGTGCTGACGCGGGTCTGTGGTGGGACGGCGTCGGCTGTCGCCTCGATGCCGAGCTCCTCCTGGCGCCGGCGGGCGGCGTCGATGTGTTCGCGCAGCCCCGGTGAGTACGCGAGCCAGCTGGAAACGCCTGCCTCCTTGGCAACTCTGGCGAACGTGATCTTCGTGCCCGCGCGCTGCAGGGAGTCGAGAACTTCCAGCACGCGGCGTCGCTTGTTCTGGCTGTCGCGCTCTCGCGCAGCCTTGAGCGCGGCAGCTCGGCTTTCGTGACCGGTCACTGATCCTCCTCGCGCGACTTGACCACGGTCAGCGGCAGGAGCTTGTGGGACGCGGTGGCCCGGGACTTGCGGAGGATCTTGCTTGCTTCCTCGATCTCGTGCCGCTCGTCATCGGGTAGTGAGGCGAGCTCGTCGCGCATGGTGGCGGCCACGTCCTGGTAGCTGTCGATCTCGGCGTTGATGTTGGTCACAACGAAGTCGGCGGCACCGATGGCATCAGCTGCCTCGCGGTCTGCTTTCAGACCACGTACGTGATCTTCGATTGCTGGCAAGTAGGACGGGTCGGGGCGATAGAAGGGGCAGCCCGAGCACTGGAAGCGAAGCGGACAGGAGCCGCCGCCAGCGCTGACGTTGGATGGCTCAGTGCAGTTGCCGAACGGGACGGCGACCGAAGCGATCTCGTACTTGCTCTGGGCGAGAGGGGCCGACCGTCCGGTGCGGTCCACGGCCAGGGGGGCCAGGGCTCGCACAGCTTCCCGTTTACGTTTCAAGGTCACCTGGTAGTAGCCCATGGTCGTGTCGACCGAGGCGTGATCCATGAGGTCGCGCAGGACATCGACGGGTACACCGGCGTCTGCATGCCGCTGGGCGTAGGTGTGGCGGAAGGCGTGAGCGGTGATCTGGGAGCGGTCGAAGGGCATCGGTTGCCCGTCCGGCCCCGGGATGTCGCTGTCGATGCGGGGGAGCGAGTCCACCCAGGTGCGTAGTACCGCTGAGATGCTGTCACCCCGGATGTGCCCGTTTCCGCGGCCGGAGCCGTGCATGGCACTGGGAAAGAGCCACTGTCCCGCGCGCTCGGTCAGCGGGAGTTCGGCACGGCGCTGTTCCCAGCGGATGATCAACTCGGCTGTGCTCTGCGCGATGGGCAGGCGGCGGCCGTTCCGCTTGGCCTTGTGGTTGTCGTAGATCAGTTGGTAGTGCTCGTCCTCCTGCTCGACGCAGCCCACCTTGAGGCTAGCGACCTCGCTCAGGCGGCGCCCGGTGTCACGCAGGACGGCGTAGATGGTCTGGTGGAACAGCTGGGAAAGGTCCTTCGGCCAGCCCCGCTGGGAGGCGCTTAGCAGATCCAGCTGGGCGTTCAGCTGACGAATGACGGTGTCGGGCAACGCTCGGCCGATCTGTTCCTCGTTGACCTCGACGGGAGCCACACGGTGGTGGCGAGCCCGGCTGAAGGTACCGGGAACGTCGTCCATCAGCCCGCCTGCACGGGCGAACTCCAGCACGGCGAACCACGCTCTGACCAGCTTGTCCTGGGTGGCAGATGCCCGAGGCTCCCCGTTCTGCTTCCGGGATTTCTTGATCGCGTCGACAGCAGCCGTCATGTCAGCAGCGCCGAGACGCGAAGGAGCATCGCCGCCACCGGCCCTCTGGGCCAACCCCTCGGACGCGGCGGAGAAGGCCAGCAGGGAGGTGCGCAGTTCCTGGATGGTCGGCCGAACCGAGCGGGCCCATTCCATCAGCAGTGCGCGCAACCACTGCTGCCGAACGACACGGAAATCGATGTCGCCCTTCACCGCGTCGTAGCGACGATGGGTTGCGGCCCACAGCCCCACGGCGGCCGCGTCCCAGACCTCACCCGCCATCGGATCGGCCCCCTCGTACTGCCGCCGAGCGCGCTCGACCATGCGCTGGATCTGCCCCAGCAAGGCTCGCGCCGGGCTGCTGCCCTGCTGCCCGCCGAGCCGCAGCGCCGACACGTCCAGGCTGCACAGGCTGTCCACGTCTGCGACGGCTGCGATGGCGAGCCGTACCGAGAGCGGACTGATGCTCAGCCCTGCCCGGTCGCGTTCCTGCAGTCCGAGCAGCAGCTCGTGGGCGACGACGGGGTGAAGTCCGCCGCACCAGAACTGATGGACCTGCAGGAACGGGCCGGCAGCAGCAGCCCACTTCAGAAGCTGGTCGGGAGTGCGCCTGCCGTTGCTGATCTCGCGGCGCCACTTCCCATGGTGTGACCCACACAAGCGAAGTTGTTGCTGCTCACGGACGCACCCGCCGACGAGGCATTCTCCCTGGTGCGGCAGCGGCTGGGGGCGCGTCGAGCGCTGCCAGTCTGCAACGCTCAGCTCGGGGCTGCGTCTTCTGCGCTCGTTGAAGGTCGAGGCATGTGTGGGACAGAGCCCGTGACTTACCGCTTCCCGTGCGCATCGCCCCGAGCTGTCAGCAACCAAGCACGCCTCACGATCCGACAGTCCGCGTGCGCGCCGTTGCCGGGGCGGCTGGTACGTCGCGTCGAACTCATCGGCCGACAGATCGCTCGACCGGGCAGCCGCCTTGCAGGGCGAGCACCGGCCGACGCGACCAGGGCACGGCGTCTGGCAGGTGGCTACCTTGCACCGCGACGCACCAGTGGCGTCGCTGTCCAGATCACCGTCGAAGAACATCCGCTCGTGGTCCCACTCGCCCGGACGCCAGTCGGGCTGCACGTGTTGGCGCAGCCAAGCCAACCAGCCAGCGCCCGGCGTCTCGGGATCCGACCGCGAGGGCAAGGGCGAAGCGAGTACTTGCTGCATCACGCAGTCACCGCCCGCCGCGCCGCCACACGCTCCACGGCATCCCGCTTCTCTTGCTCGTTGGCATGCAGGTAGATCGCGGTGGAAGCGGCCGACACGTGCCCCATCAGCTGTTGCACGACGTCGATCGGCACGCCGGCTCGAACCCAGGCCGTCGCGGCGGTGTGCCGAAGCATGTGCGGGCGTACGACGAACCCGCACTGCCGCGACAGCCGCTCGAACATGCCCTTCGCGGCCTGATAGGTCATCGCCTTGCCTAGAGGCCGCTGGTAGAGGTTGACGAAGACCAGGTCGTTCGCCTCGGCCTCGACCACGACATCGCGGTCGGCACGATAGGCCACATACTCAGCCACCGCGGGCCCATCGACAGGGACGACCCGCGGATAGCGGGACTTGGCAAGGGCCTTGTTCTCGTTGTCGCGGCGGTGGCGCACGTGGATGTGGGCCCCGCACACGCTGCAGCCGAGGGCACGGGAGTCCGGGAGGAAGTGCATGTCCTGCCTTCGCAGCCCCAGAGCCTCCCCGATACGGATGCCGGTCGCCAGCATCAGCACCACCAGGAACCGGTCCCGAGCCGTACGACACCCGGCCACCACCGCAGCGACCTGCTCCTCGGACAGCGCCTCGTAGGGCTTCTCCACCTCGAGCGACTTGATCGCCTTCGCGCGCACTGTGCGGAACTGCCCGCGCTCACCGGTATCGAAGCCGGGCGGCGGTGTCGCGAGATAGCGCGGCTGCGACAAGCGGTCCGCCACCTCCGGCGCGATCACGCCGTGAAGAGCGCAATACCGTAGGTACTCCACCACCGCCGTGATCGTCGCGTTGACCGTCGCCCCGGAGCGGGACTTGCCTCGTCGACCTGGAGTGGACTCCAGCCAGAACCGGAAGCGCGCCATCGAGGCCAGCGTGACGGTCCTCCAGTCGACCGCGTACTCGGCGCACCAGGTCAGGAACAGGGCCAGGCGCCCGGCGTAGACCCTGATGGTGTTCACAGACCGGTCAGCACCGTGCAGGAACGTCAGGAAGTCCGTCCCCTCCCGGTGGATCACGAGCTGAGGATCGAGGATGACCCAGCGAGTGCTCTGCACATCCCCAGTGGGAGACAGGGCCCGTTCAGCCTGAAAGGCGTCGGCGTTCATGCCGTACCTAACGTGACTCCCGCGTTGTAGATACTTGTGAGCCACGAACGAGTGACGAGACGTGCCGTACGTCCCTGACGGGTCAGAGCGGCATAGAGATATTCATCCGCCGCCACAGCAGAAACGTGGGCAGCGGAGCGAGCAGCCAGCGCGTGATGCGCACGCCCTCCATGTGCTTGTCCGCGGTGATGTCCGCGATCCGCCCGATCGCGTGCCGGGCCGCCTCCACGGCCACCACGAACAGGATCGGGATCACCGCGTGCATGCCGGTGCCCAGCGGATCGGGCCAGGCCGCCGCGCCGTTGAAGGCGATCGTGGCCGCCGTCAGCAGCCACGCCGTCTGCCGCAGCAACGGGAACGGGATCCGGATCCACGTCAGCAGCAGATCCAGCGCGAGGAGCACGCAGATACCGGCGTCGATACCGATCGGGAAGACGTACGAGAAGTTCCCGAAGCCCTTCTCCAGGGCCAACTCCCGCACAGCGGCGTACGAACCGGCGAAACCGATGGCGGCGATGACCACCGCCCCGGCGATGACCACCCCCACGAGTATCCGGTGCGTCCGTGTCAGCTTCAGTGGCGCGGCCACTCCACTTCCCCTCCAAGTTCCGGCTGTTGCGGCCAACAGACTGGCACATGCACGCGCAGGGGTGCGGGCCGGTACGCACGGAAGCCCGGCCCCCCGAGGGGGACCGGGCTTCCGTCAGGAGGTCAACGGGCCGCGCTCAGGCGCCCTTCTTGGACTCCGACTCCTTGGGGGACGCCGACTCCTTGGACTCCTTGGACTCCTTGGACTTCTTGGATTCCGAGGGCTTCTTGGACTCCGAGGCGGACGCCGACGGCTTCGCCGAGCCGGACGAATCCGAGGACGCGCCGCCCTTGGCGGACTCGATGACCTTGGCCACCGCTTCCTTCGCCGCCTTCTGCGCGTCCTTCGACAGCGAGCTCGCGGACGGGGCCTCGTCGCCCGCGAGACCCGAACCGTTGTAGTCGACCGTCACCACGACGTTGTCCACGCGCGAGACGACCGTCTGCTGCTTGGACGTGACGGTGTCCTTCTTGTCCTTGTACTTGCGGTCGTAGCCGATCTGCGTCGCCACGTCGCCCGTCTTGGACACCGGCGTCGACTTGACGTCCTTCGCGTCCGAGGTCGCCTTGGCGTCCTTGATCTGCTTCGCGTAGTAGTTCTCGGCCAGCTTGTCGCCGCTGCCCCGGTTCACATCCGATTCGAAACGGACGAACGAGACATTGAGCCAGCGGAACTGGGAGCCCTTCACGCCGTTGTTGTCCAGGCTGGACCAGGAGCAGCTCGCGCGCGTCGACTCGTCGTCGGACGCGCCGGCCTTGCTCTCGCCCTTCGGGACGAGGTCCTTCAGCGTGCTCTTCGAGAACGCGTCGCAGGCCTGCGGCAGCTGCTTGTACGTCGCGGGCGTGACCTTCTTCGCCTTGGCGCCCGAGGTCGAGGCCGAGGCCTTCGCCTGCGAGTCGTCCTTCGCGCTGTCGGAACCGGAACCGGACGAGCAGCCGGCTACGACGAGAACCGCAGGCACGGCGGCCGCGCAGACAAGGGTGCGGGTGAGTCGCTTGGTCGGACGGTGCATGGTTCCTTCACTAGGACGCTGACAGGGCCACGGACCCGACACGTGATGACCATTCGACCTTCACGACTGGGGTCCGATGGGTCACCGTACGCCGTGGCCGACGCGCCCGTCTCGCCTTCACCATGCCATCGGGCCGTGCCCTAATGCCCCTAATCGCCGAACTTGCCGACCAGGTTTCCGGCCAGATTCTGCGCTGTGTCCTGCATTTCCTTGCTGTCCGGCACCTTTGCGACGGTCGCCGACTGCACCTCGTACCGGACGGTCACCAACACATTCGACGTGCGGAACGCCACAGTCACCGTGCGGTGCCGACCGGTCGTCGGACCCGCCAGCACGTCGTCGACGAACGCCTCGTCACCGAGATCGTCGAGCAGTCGCGGCTGAAGATCCACGGGGGTCGCGGACGGCGAACCGCTGCCGGAGCCTGAGGGGTCCGGGGAGTCCGAATTGCCGGAACTGTCGGCTCCCTTGGAGGGGGAGTCGGAAGCCGAGGTCGATGATGAAGCGCCATCGGACGGCTCGTCCGACGCGGCCTTCGACGCCGAGGCCGACGCATCCGACGCCACCGGCTCCGGGAGATGCGCCGCATCCACCTTCGACGCGAACACGGCCGCCGCGCGGTCGTCGTCGCTCACCGCCGTGTCGTACGACACCACCCGCTCGAAGTCGAGGCTCAGCCGATGCGTGCCGCCCGGGGCCGAATCGTCCTTCCACCGGCACCCGACCCGGCGATCCGTGTCGTACGTGACCGTGGCCACACCCTCGTACGCCTTCTCCCGCTGCTCCGCGTCCGGGAGCTTCCTGATGCCGGGGAGCATCTCGTCCAGCGTGTCCTGGTCGGGCTGGCCGCACGGCTCGGGCAGCGTCCGGTACTTGCCCGGTTCCGCGGTCGACGCGGTGGCGCTCGGCTCACCGGGCTTCGAGTCGCCGGCGCCGCCGCCGTCATCGGAACCACTCGTGCAGCCGGCGAGCACAGCCGCAAGGAGCACGGCGACGCCCGGTACGAACGCGTACGACTTCCGCTGCACCCTGAGGCTCCTCTCGGCGCCTTGCGCCTGGTTAATCGGTTGCCGCGGCGGTGCGGCCAATGGGCACTATGTGTATCGCACGCGCCGCTGTGAACGCCGGTCCGGCATCCGATTTGCCGTGCTGGCGACGGTATTTGCGCTACATCCATTTCGCATGCTTCACCACTTCCGAACCAACTCATCCGATCCTCGGGGGATTTCATGTCATACGTAGAGGTTCCGGGCGCCAAGGTCCCGATCCGCATGTGGGCCGACCCGGCCACGGTCGAGGGCGCCGCCATGCGGCAGCTCCAGAACGTGGCGACGCTCCCCTGGATCAAGGGCCTGGCCGTCATGCCCGACGTCCACTACGGAAAGGGCGCCACCGTCGGCTCGGTGATCGCGATGCAGGGCGCGGTCTGCCCGGCGGCGGTCGGCGTCGACATCGGCTGCGGCATGAGCGCGGTCAAGACGTCCCTGACCGCCAACGACCTCCCGGGCGACCTGTCCCGCCTGCGCTCGAAGATCGAGCAGGCGATTCCGGTGGGGCGGGGGATGCATGACGAGCCGGTGGATCCGGGGCGGCTGCACGGGTTCGCGACGGGTGGGTGGGACGACTTCTGGGGACGGTTCGGCGGGGTCGCGGATGCGGTGAAGTTCCGGGAGGGGCGGGCCGTGAAGCAGATGGGGACGCTTGGCGGGGGAAACCACTTCCTCGAACTTACGTTCGATTCTGAGGGTGCGGTCTGGCTCATGCTGCACTCCGGTTCCCGCAACATCGGCAAGGAATTGGCGGACCATCACATCGGTGTCGCGCAGGGCCTGTCGCACAACCAGAACCTCGTCGACCGCGACCTCGCCGTATTCATCGCGCAGACCCCGCAGATGGCGGCCTACCGCAACGACCTGTTCTGGGCGCAGGAGTACGCCAAGTACAACCGCACGATCATGATGGCGCTCTTCAGGGACGTGATCCGCAAGGAGTTCAAGAAGGCGAGGCCGATGTTCGAGCCGGAGATCAGCGCTCACCACAACTACGTCAGCGAGGAGCGGTACGACGGCATGGACCTCCTGGTGACCCGCAAGGGCGCGATCCGCGCGGGCTCCGGCGAGTACGGGATCATCCCCGGCTCCATGGGTACGGGCTCGTACATCGTGAAGGGCCTCGGCAACGCGGCGTCCTTCAACTCCGCGTCGCACGGGGCGGGTCGGAAGATGAGCCGCAACGCCGCGAAGAAGCGCTTCTCGACGCGTGACCTGGAGGAGCAGACGCGGGGCGTGGAGTGCCGCAAGGACTCCGGCGTCGTGGACGAGATCCCGGGCGCGTACAAGCCGATCGAGCAGGTCATCGACCAGCAGCGGGACCTCGTGGAGGTCGTGGCCAAGCTCAAGCAGGTCGTCTGTGTGAAGGGCTGACCCGCTCGCGCCGCGCGTACCCTGGACTTCGTTTCCTGGATCGTCGCCGAAAGGTAGGGCAAGGCCATGGCTCCCGCTCCCGCATCCCGTATCGCCGTCGTCACGGGCGCGAGCAGTGGCATTGGTGCCGCCACCGCCCGGCGGCTGGCGGCCGAGGGGTACCGCGTGGTGCTCACGGCCCGCCGGCAGGAACGGATCGAGGCGGTCGCCAAGGAGATCACGGCGGCGGGGCACGATGCCGTGGCGTATGCGTTGGATGTGACCGATCGGGCCGCGGTCGATGAGTTCGCCTTGGCGTTCAAGACCATTGGCGTGCTGGTGAACAACGCCGGGGGTGCGCTCGGTGCCGACCCTGTCGCCACCGGTGATCCCGAGCAGTGGCGGCAGATGTACGAGACGAACGTCATCGGCACGCTCAATGTGACGCAGGCGTTGCTGCCCGCGCTCACCGCGAGTGGGGACGGGACCGTTGTCGTTCTGTCGTCGACCGCGGGGCTTGGGACCTATGAAGGCGGGGGCGGGTACGTCGCCGCCAAGCATGGGGAGCACGTGCTCGCGGAGACGCTGCGGCTGGAGATCGTCGGGACGCCGGTGCGGGTCATCGAGGTCGCGCCCGGCATGGTGAAGACGGACGAGTTCGCGCTGACCCGGTTCGGTGGGGACGAGGCCAAGGCCGCCAAGGTGTACCAGGGTGTGGCCGAGCCGCTGAGCGCGGACGACGTCGCCGACACGATCGGCTGGGCCGTGACCCGGCCGCCGCACGTGAACATCGACCTGCTGGTGGTGCGGCCGCGTGCGCAGGCGTCCAACACGAAGGTGCATCGTGAGCAGCAGTGATGCGAGCGATCCGCTGGACGTGCTTCAGCGGGAGTACGACGAGCGGCGTCGCGCGGAGGAAAAGCGCGGCGAGCGGTACATGTGGTGGTACCTGGGGTACTTCCTGTTCGGCATTCATATCGTGGCGTTCGTGATGATCTTCGCGGTCAAGCACGCCAATTAGCGCGGCCGCCTCAGCCCGCGTACGCCGTCGGCGGCACCCCCACCGTCGCCGTGAAGTCCCGGACGAGGTGGGCCTGGTCCGCGTAGCCGAGGTCGGCGGCGAGTGCGGCCCAGTCGATGTTGCGGCGGGCCGCCGCCGTCTCCACGGCTTCGTGGATGCGGTAGCGCAGGATGCACCACTTCGGGCTGACGCCCACGTATGCGTGGAAGAGGCGTTGCAGCGACAGCACCGTCATGCCCTCGGCCTGCGCGAAGTCGGCGACGCGGCGGACCCCTCGGTCGGCCCTTATCCGGTCGACCAGGCCGATCGCCAGCTCGGCCTGCGGGGCGGGTTCGGCGGGGGCCAGCGGCAGCAGGTACGCGTCGAGGGCGGCGATCCGGCCGGTGTCGTCGGCGGTGTCGTCGGCGGGGGAGAGGACGGCCGCCGGATCCGTGGCCGGGAAGACCTTCTCGTAGGGCAGGACCCGGCCCGTCCACTGCGCTACCGGCGCGCCCGGTGCGAACGGCCGGAACGCCCCCGGCCGGAACTTCGCCCCGCACACCTTTCCCCGCCCGTGGATCTTGCGCGTGTAGAGGCCGGGCGCGGCGACACCGGTCAGCTCCCCGTACGGAGGCTGGTCGATGTCGTCCTGCTGGAAGGTGAGGTGCACGGACGGGTGGGGCAGCACGTTCGAGGCGTACGGCTCCGGCAGGTCCCAGTCGATGAACCAGTAGTGCTCGACGTACCGGCGCAGCGATTCGGCGGGCTCGTGGCGCCGCAGCCGCACGCGCGTGAGCAGTGCGGCCGGGTCGACGATCCCGCGGGTGTCGGGGCGCTCCGGTGACCTCTCCGGTGACATGAGATGAGCGTAGGGCGGGGCACTGACATCGCCCGTCCGCCCGCCCGTCGCGTCGTGTTTCTTCAAGCCGGGCGGGCCGTGCGCTCGTAGCGTCGAAGTATGGACATGAACGAGAAGCAGACGCAGAACCAGACACAGACCAAGCCCCTTGGCGCGCTGCTCGCCGCGGCCGTCTCGCGCGCCGTTCCCGTCGTCGCCGGGATCGGGGACAAGGCCCTCGACGCCCCCACGCCGTGCGCGAACTACGACGTGCGGGCGCTGGCCAACCACCTGTTCCACGTCGTCGTCGAGTTCCAGAAGCTCGCGGTGAAGCAGGATTCCGATTTCACGGCGCCGCCGGATTACGTGGCGGAGGCCGACTGGCGGGAGCGGTTCGCGCGTGAGGCGCAGGCGCTGGTCGAGGCCTGGTCCACGCCCGGGGCCGAGGAGGGGACGACCGGGGCGCTGAACATGCCCGCGCGGACCGTGGGCGGGATGGCGCTGCTGGATCTGACCGCCCACGCGTGGGATCTGGCGCGGGCGACCGGTCAGGAGTACGGGGCCGATCCGGCGGTGGTGTCGGAGCTCACAGCGGTGGTGGAGCAGCTGGCGCCGACGGGCCGGGAGATGGGGGCGTTCGGGGCGGCGGTGCCGGTGGGCGCGGACGCGGATCCGCTCGCGCGCATGCTGGCCGCCACGGGCCGGGACCCGTACGGGGAATAGCGTGCGGGCGCGCACCGTTCCGGAGGTATAGTTGAAGCGTCAACAACCTGCGGAAGGTGAGCAAGGTGAGCACGATGCAGTTCGGGATCTTCACCGTCGGTGATGTCACGCCCGACCCGACGACCGGCCGAGCCCCGAGCGAGCACGAGCGGATCAAGGCCATGCTCGCCATCGCGCGCAAGGCGGAAGAGGTCGGCCTCGACGTCTTCGCGACCGGTGAGCACCACAACCCGCCGTTCGTCCCGTCCTCGCCGACGACGATGCTCGGCCACATCGCGGCGAGCACGGAGAACCTGATCCTCTCCACGTCCACGACGCTGATCACCACGAACGACCCGGTGAAGATCGCCGAGGACTTCGCGATGCTCCAGCACGTCGCGGACGGCCGGGTCGACGTGATGATGGGCCGCGGCAACACCGGGCCGGTCTACCCGTGGTTCGGCAAGGACATCCGCGACGGCATCGACCTCGCCATCGAGAACTACGCGCTGCTGCGCCGCCTCTGGGACGAGGACGTCGTCACCTGGAAGGGCAAGTTCCGCACGCCGCTCCAGTCCTTCACGTCCACGCCCCGCCCGATGGACGGCGTCGCGCCCTTCGTGTGGCACGGCTCCATCCGCTCGCCGGAGATCGCCGAGCAGGCCGCGTACTACGGCGACGGCTTCTTCCACAACCACATCTTCTGGCCGGCCTCCCACACCAAGCAGATGGTGAACCTGTACCGGCAGCGCTACGCCCACTACGGGCACGGCACGCCGGAGCAGGCCATCGTCGGCCTCGGCGGCCAGGTGTTCATGCGGCGCAACTCCCAGGACGCGGTACGGGAGTTCCGCCCGTACTTCGACAACGCGCCGGTGTACGGCCACGGCCCCTCCCTGGAGGAGTTCACCTCGCAGACCCCGCTGACGGTCGGCTCGCCGCAGGAGGTCATCGAGCGGACGCTGTCCTTCCGGGACTACGTGGGTGACTACCAGCGCCAGCTGTTCCTCATGGACCACGCCGGGCTGCCGCTCAAGACGGTCCTGGAGCAGCTCGACCTGCTGGGCGAGGAGGTCGTGCCGGTGCTGCGCAAGGAGTTCGCGAACAAGCGTCCTGCGAACGTGCCGGACGCGCCCACGCACGCGGCGCGGGTCGCGGCGAAGGGGGTCGACCGGGTATGAAGCTCGTCGTCGTGTCGGCGGGGCTGAGTGCCCCGTCGTCCACCCGGCTGCTCGCCGATCGGCTGGCCGCCGCGACCGTGGAGCGGGTGGACGCCGAGGTCGAGGTGCTCGAACTGCGTGACTACGCCACGGAGATCGCTCAGCACTTCGTCACCGGGTTCCCGCCTGTTCGGCTGGCCGCCGCGCTGGACGCGGTGGCGGCGGCGGACGGTCTGATCGCGGTCTCGCCGGTCTTCTCGGCGTCGTACAGCGGGCTGTTCAAGTCGTTCTTCGATCTGATCGACAAGGATGCGTTGACCGGGAAGCCGGTGCTTGTCGGGGCGACGGGGGGTACGGCGCGGCACTCCCTGGTCACGGAGCATGCGCTGCGTCCACTGTTCACGTACCTGCGGTCGATCGTCCTTCCTACGGCGGTCTATGCGGCGTCGGAGGACTGGGGTGAGGAGGGGCTCGCGGGTCGGGTCGCCCGTGCGGGTGGGGAGTTGGCGGGGTTGATGGGGTCTTCCGCGGAGGCCCCTGACGTGGACACAGCCCCGGCGATCGCGCCCCGCGCTCTGCATGGCGCGATCACCTCGGTCGACCCGGACGACGGCTTCGAGGTCGTCCCCTTCGCGGAGCGCCTGGAGGGGCTACGGGTTGGCTGACCCGTTGTCTCCCCCACCCCACCCCTTCCCGAAAGCCCTGCCGGGCGGGCCTGCTCAATCGCCGCAGGGGCTGTAAGCGGCCCTGCCGGGTGGGTCTGCTCAATCGCCGCAGGGGCTGTAAGCGGCCCTGCCGGGTGGGCCTGCTCAATCGCCGCAGGGGCTTGATAGATCAAGCTCCTGCGGCAAAATCAAGCCCCGCCGGCGATTGAGGCGCGGGGTCCGGGGCGGAGCCCCGTGGCCTTGGGGTGCGGGGTCGCTCGTTCACTGTCCCGGGTGGCGGAGCCGGCGGAGCTTCTGCCACGCCCGGCGCCGCCGAGTCGCAGAGAGGTCCGCGAAGAGCGCCGCGTACCGGGCCACGATCGGCTCCGGGTCGTACCGGTGCGCGGAGGCAATCGCCGCCGCCCCCATCTTCCGCCGGGCCGGCTCGTCCTCGATGAGGTCCATGACCGTCTCGGCGAGCGCACTCGCGTTGCCCACGGGCACGAGCCGCCCGTCCACCCCGTCCGTGATGATCTCGGCGGGGCCGAGCGGCGCGTCCGTACTGACCACCGGCACCCCGCACCGCATCGCCTCCACCAGCGTCATCCCGAAGGACTCCGCGTCGGAGGCGCTCACCACGATCGACGCCCGCGCGAACTCCGGCTCGATCGGCGACACCGTCCCCATGAGCCGGGCCCGGCCGCCGAGACCGAGCTCGTCCACGAGGGCCCGCAGCTGCGGTTCCCGCCGGCCGCCGCCGTAGATCCGCAGTTCCCAGTCCGGATGCTTCGCCGACACCGCGCCAAAGGCCTCCAGGAGGAGGTCGTAGCGCTTTCCGGGGGTGAGCCTGCCGGCCGCGGCGATGATCTTCGAGCTGCCGTCCGAGGGCGGCACATCGGCCGGCGGCACGATGTTCGGCACGGAGAGGATCCGCACGCCGGGCAGCCGCATCTTGGCCCGGTACACCTCCGCGTCCTCCTCCGTGACCGTGACCAGCGCGTCCAGCGCCCGGTAGCGCCTGGCGAGCGTCTTGAGCAGCCGGCCGCTGTGCGCGTCGTGCCGCAGGTGTTCCTGCGCGATCCGCAGCGCCCGCTTCGGCCCCCACTGGGCGAGGTAGACATTGAGGCCGGGCCGCGTCCCGATGACGACGTCGGCCTCGCAGCGCTCCTCCAGGTACTCGCGTACGCGCAGGTCGTGCAGCAGCGTGTACTGGTGGTGGCGTTTGTCGGTGGCGGGGTAGACCCGGGCCCGCTTCCCGTACGCGGGGTGGAGCCTGTCGGGCGACCCGGCGTGCAGGTCCACCAGGGGTACGAGGGTGATCCGCGGGTCGACGGGGAACCGAGGGGCCTCCCGGTGCCGGGAGAGCGACACGATCTCCACGTCGTGGCCGCCGTGCTCGATGAGCGCGGCGGCGAGGTTGAGCGTGGTGCGCGCCGTGCCGCCGACGGCGTACACGTTGTGCAGCAGGAACGCGATCTTCATGTGGGCATGTGTTCCCCGGAAGGCGCGCGCCGCGGGTGAGATCCGGGGAAGAAGCCCTTCGGCCGACCACCGAACAGGCGACCCGCCGCCGCACCGGACCCGACCGGGGCGCCCGCCGGGCAGGTCGCGCGGCGCCCTGTTGCGCGGGCGCCCCGGCCGACATTATGAGGGCATGCGCTTCTCGGTCAACATTCCGAACTTCGGTGACTTCGCCGACGCCCGCACCGTCGCCCGCACGGCCGTCGCGGCCGAACAGGCGGGCTGGGACGGCCTGTTGGTGTGGGATCACGTCGTGCACGACAAGAAGGTGCAGCGCGGCAAGCCCTTCGGCGACCCCTGGATGCTGCTGACGGCGGCGGCCCTGGCCACGTCCCGACTCAGGGTCGGCACGCTCGTCACGGCGGTGCCCCGCTATCGACCCGAGCAACTCGCCCGGCAGGTGGCCACGTTGGACGCGTTGAGCGGTGGCCGTGTCGTGTTCGGCGCCGGTCTCGGCGGCCCCGCCGGCGACGAGTACGGGAGCTTCGGCGACACCGTCGACCGGACCGTGCACGCCGAACGCCTCGACGAAGGGCTGGACTTGCTCGCCCGGTACTGGTCGGGCGCCGAGGTGGACCACGACGGCGCCCACTTCCGCGTACAGGAGACGCAGCTGCTGCCCGCGACCGTGCAGCAGCCCCGGCCGCCCGTCTGGATCGGCGGCTTCTGGCCCGCCCGGCGGCCGATGCGCCGGGCGGCCCGCTGGGACGGCGCGGCCCCGTTGTTCGCCGACGCCCTGCACGGTGTGCCGCCGCGCCCGGACCGGTTCGCGGAGGTCGTCCGTTACGTGAACGAGCACCGGGAGTCCGCCCAGGGCCCCTTCGAGTTCGTCGTCGGCGGGCTCACGCCGCCCGGCAAGGCGGCCGCGCTCGACATCGTGGGACCGCTGGCCGACGCGGGGGCGACCTGGTGGGACGAGCGGCAGTTGCAGACGGGCGGGAAGATCGACTCGTACGAGGCGGTGCTGCGGCGGATCGAGGCGGGACCGCCAGAGCTGTAGAGGCCGGCTACGGCCACACCAGGCAGTACGCCTGATGTCCCGCATCGTGCAGGCGGTGGCTGAAGTCCTGCCACTCGTGCAGCAGTTGGTACACGTTGAACGCGTCGCGCGGGCCGCCGCGGTCGGGGACCGTGGACCAGATGAACGCCGCGGCGCCGACGGACTCCTCGCCGACCCCGCGCAGCGGGTCGACGACCGTCATGGGGAGCTTGACCACCGCGTAGTCGGGGTGGAGGACGACGAGTTCCAGGGGCGGAACCTTGTGCAGGGGTATGCCCTCTATGCCGGTGAGGACCATCGCGGCCACCGTCTCCGGCTTGATCTTGGTGAACATGCCGCCCATGCCCAACTCGTCACCGCCGAGCTCCTCGGGGCGCATGGAGATCGGGACGCGGGCTGCCGTGGCGCCGTCGGGCGCGCCGAAGTATTTGTACGTCACCCCCACCCGGCCACCATTCCCGATGTCCCCGTCCCTGATGTCCCTGGCCGCTATGCCCTCTACGTCCTCTTCGCGCCGGTGCTTCCCCCGCCGGGCACGCCGGGGGCCGAGGTCACCGGTCCCCTCGCCCAGTCCGCCACCGCGATGCATATCTCCACCCGACTGCTGTTCCCCAGGGCGCGCAAGCCCCTTTTGTAGGCCGCGCGACCGCCTGCGCGCAACCCGATCATCGTGTCAGTGACCTCCCCCACGGTCCCCAGCCGAAACGTGTCGGCAGAGTGTGGCGCCAGGCAGAGTCTAGGTCGCCACGGGTCCGCGCGCCGGGGCGCGCGAGGGTGGGCCGTACGCTGAGAGGTATGGCAGAGGCGAACAACACTCCCTATCCCTATGAGGCACCCGCGTCGCAGGGGCTTTTCGACCGAGCGGAAGCGGTCACGCCCGGTGGCGTGAACTCGCCCGTGCGCGCGTTCCGCGCGGTGGGCGGAACGCCCCGGTTCATGGTGTCCGGTGACGGTCCGTATCTCACCGATGCCGACGGGCGCGAGTACGTCGACCTCGTGTGCTCGTGGGGGCCGATGATCCTCGGCCATTCCCACCCCGAGGTCATCGCGGCCGTGCAGGAGGCCGTCTCGCGCGGCACCTCCTTCGGTACGCCGGGCGCGGGTGAGGTCGAGCTGGCCGAGGAGATCGTCGAGCGGATCGACCCCGTCGAGCAGGTGCGCCTCGTGTCCTCCGGCACCGAGGCGACGATGTCCGCGATCCGGCTCGCCCGTGGCTTCACCGGCCGGGCGAAGGTCGTCAAGTTCGCCGGCTGCTACCACGGGCACGTCGACGCGCTGCTCGCCGCCGCCGGGTCCGGCGTCGCCACGCTGGGCCTGCCGGACACCCCGGGTGTCACGGGTGCGCAGGCCGGCGACACGATCGTCCTGCCGTACAACGACATCGACGCCGTGCGCGCCGCGTTCGCCGCGCACCCCGGCGAGATCGCCTGCGTCATCACGGAGGCCTCGCCCGGCAACATGGGCGTCGTGCCGCCGAAGGCGGGCTTCAATCAGGGGCTCAAGGACGTGTGCGCCGAGAACGGCGCGCTGTTCGTCTCCGACGAGGTGATGACCGGCTTCCGTACGTCGAAGGCCGGCTGGTTCGGCGTCGACGGTGTCGTCCCCGACCTGATGACGTTCGGCAAGGTCATGGGCGGTGGCTTCCCCGCCGCCGCGTTCGGTGGCCGCGCCGATGTCATGGCGCACCTCGCCCCCGCCGGTCCCGTCTACCAGGCGGGCACGCTGTCCGGTAACCCCGTCGCCACCGCCGCGGGCGTCGCCCAGCTGCGGCTGCTCGACGACGCGGCGTACGCGAAGGTGAACGCGACGAGCGAGCAGCTGCGTTCGCTGGTCTCGCAGGCGCTCACCAAGGAAGGTGTCGCGCACCGCGTGCAGAACGCCTCCAACATGTTCACCGTGTTCTTCACGGAGAACGAGGTCACCAACTACGAGGACGCGAAGGGGCAGGACGCCTTCCGCTTCGGCCCGTTCTTCCACTCGATGCTGGAGCAGGGCGTGTACCTGCCGCCGTCGGCCTTCGAGTCCTGGTTCGTCTCGACCGCCCACGACGAGCGGGCGATCGCGCGCATCGAGGCCGCGCTGCCGGCCGCCGCCCGCGCCGCCGCGAAGGCCACGGCATGAGCGCCCCGAAGTCCGGCGACGACATCACGGTCGTCCATCTGATGCGCCACGGCGAGGTGCACAACCCGGACGGGATCCTGTACGGGCGCCTGCCCGACTACCACCTCTCCGAGCTCGGCCGCCGGATGGCCGACCGGGTCGCCGAGCACCTCTCCGGGCGCGACATCACGCACGTCGTGGCGTCCCCGCTGGACCGGGCGCAGGAGACGGCGACGCCGATCGCGAAGGCGCACGGCCTCGACCTGGACGGCGACGAACGGCTCATCGAGGCGGGCAACGTCTTCCAGGGCAAGACCTTCGGCGTCGGCGACGGCGCGCTGAAGAACCCGGAGAACTGGAAGCACCTGGTCAACCCGTTCAAGCCATCCTGGGGCGAGCCGTACATCGACCAGGTCGTGCGGATGATGGGCGCGCTCGATGCGGCGAAGGACGCGGCGCGCGGGCACGAGGCGGTGTGCGTCAGCCACCAGCTGCCCATCTGGATCGTGCGGAGTTACGTCGAGAAGCGGCGCCTGTGGCACGACCCGCGCAAGCGGCAGTGCACGCTGGCCTCGCTGACGACGTTCACGTACCAGGGCGACAAGATCGTGTCCGTGGGCTACACCGAGCCCGCCATCGACCTCGTCCCGGCTCATCTGCGGGCGGGAGTCAAGCCGGTGAAGGGCAAGGACAAGGCCTTCGGCGCCTGATCCCAACAGGCCCGTCCCGCATCCCTCCAAGGGCTGCGGGACGTTCCTCGCAAACCCCTTCTGAAGTGGGCTTTTCCCGGCGTGAGGGGGGTGCGGAAGATCCCCTAAACAGACATGCGAAACTTTTCACATGAGTGCCGCCTCCCGCACCCCCCGCACCACCGCGACGAAGCGCCGCGCCGCCAAGCTGACCGTTGGAGCCGCTGTCGCGGCCCTCGCGCTGACGGCCTGCGGCTCCGGCGGTACGTCGGGCGGCGGCAACAACACCAACTTCGTCTCCGGGTCCGGCGGCATCGCCACCGTCAAGAAGGGCGAGCGGCACGACGCCCCCTCCCTGACGGGCAAGGACCTCGAGGACAAGCAGCTCGACATGTCCGACTACAAGGGCAAGGTCGTCGTCCTCAACGTGTGGGGCTCCTGGTGCCCGCCGTGCCGCGCCGAGGCCCCGAACTTCGTGAAGGTCGCCAAGGACACCGAGAAGCAGGGCGTCCAGTTCCTCGGCATCAACACCCGGGACCCCAGCACCAGCCCGGCCCAGAAGTTCGAGGAGTCCTACGGGGTCCCGTACCCGAGCTATTACGACCCGACGGGCCGACTGCTCCTCAAGTTCGAGAAGGGCACACTCAACCCGCAGGCCATCCCCTCGACGATCGTCGTCGACCGCGAGGGCAAGATCGCCGCGCGTTCGCTCAAGCCACTCAGCGAGAAGGCCCTGCGCAAGATGGTCGCGCCGGTCGTCGCGGAGAAGTGAGCGAAGGTGAGCTCCTCCCTCGTCACACTCGCCGCCGGTGACACGGTCACGGACGGCGCGCTGCTCCTGGCCGTGCCGGTCGCCCTCCTCGGCGGCCTCGTCTCCTTCTTCTCCCCGTGCGTGCTGCCCCTCGTACCCGGCTATCTGTCGTACGTGACCGGCATCACCGGCACCGACCTCATGGAGCAGCGGCGGGGCCGGATGGCGGCGGGCGCCAGCCTGTTCGTCCTCGGGTTCACCGCCGTCTTCGTCTCCGGCGGCGCGCTGTTCGGCTTCTTCGGGCAGACGCTCCAGGAGTACCAGGGGGTGCTGAGCAAGGTGCTCGGCGTCCTCATGATCCTCATGGGCGTCTTCTTCATGGGCTTCATGCCCTGGGTGACGCAGCGGGAGATCCGCTTCCACAAGAAGCCCGCCGCCGGGCTCGCCGGAGCCCCGATACTCGGCGCGCTGTTCGGCATCGGCTGGACCCCCTGCATCGGCCCGACCCTCGCCTCCGTGATCGGCCTCTCCTCGGTGCAGAGCACCGCCGGCCGCGGGGCCATACTGACCATCGCGTACTGCCTCGGTCTCGGCCTGCCCTTTGTGCTCGCCGCGATCGCCTTCCGCAAGGCGCTCGGCGCGTTCGGCTGGGTCAAGCAGCACTACACGTGGGTGATGCGCATCGGCGGCATCATGATGATCCTGACCGGAGTTCTTCTGCTCACGGGCGCGTGGGACGCCCTCGTGGGGCAGATGCGGACCTGGTCCACCGGCTTCCAGGTGGGAATCTGATCCATGAGCAACACGACCGACGACGCGCGGAGCGGTGGCGACCCCACTGAGCTCGAAGCCGCGTCATCCCAACTGAGCACCGCTCCACAAGAGGACCGGTCGCCCACCCTGCCGAGGCTCGGTGTCATCGGCTGGGTCCGCTGGTTCTGGCGGCAGCTCACCTCGATGCGGGTCGCCCTGATCCTGCTGTTCCTGCTCTCCCTCGGCGCCATCCCCGGCTCCCTGATTCCGCAGGAGGGCACGGACCCGACCAAGGTCGCCGACTTCCGCGAGGCCCACGGGACGCTCGCGTCGGTCTACGACAAGATCGGCTTCTTCCACGTCTACGGCTCGGTGTGGTTCTCCGCGATCTACCTGCTGCTTTTCATCTCCCTCATCGGCTGCATCGTGCCGCGCACCTGGCAGTTCGTCGGGCAGCTGCGCGGCCGCCCGCCGGGCGCGCCCAAGCGGCTCGGCCGGCTGCCCGCGTACGCGACGTGGCGCACCGAGGCGGACCCCGAGCAGGTGCGCACCGCCGCCCTCGCGATGATGAAGAAGCGCCGCTACCGGGCGCACGTGGCGGGGACCGCGGTCGCCGCCGAGAAGGGGTACCTGCGTGAGGTCGGCAACCTCGCCTTCCACATCGCGCTGATCGTGCTGCTGATCTCCTTCGCCTGGGGCCAGCTGTTCAAGTTCGAGGGCGGCAAGCTCGTCACCGAGGGCGACGGGTTCGCCAACACCCTCACCCAGTACGACGACTTCCAGTCCGGCAACCTCTTCGACAGCGACCACGACCTGTCGCCGTTCAGCTTCACCCTCGACAAGTTCACGGCCACGTACGAGCGCACGGGTCCCGAGAAGGGCACCCCGCGCACGTTCCGCGCGAACGTCAGCTACACCGAGGGCTCCGGCGACAAGACGAAGAAGGCGAAGATCGAGTCCAACAAGCCGCTGGACATCGACGGAACCAAGATCTTCCTCAACGGGCATGGCTACGCGGTCCCCGTCACGGTCCGCGACGGCAAGGGCAAGGTCGTCTCGAAGCAGACCGTGCCGATGCTGCCGATCGACTCCAACCTCTCCTCGCAGGGCGCCATCAAGGTGATGGACGGCTACAGCGACGCCAAGGGCAAGAAGGAACAGCTGGGCTTCGCGGCCTGGTTCGTGCCGTCGTTCGCGGGTGCGGGCAAGGGCACGATGCTCTCCCAGTTCCCCGGGCTCGACTTCCCCGTCCTCGCGCTGAACGCGACGCACGGCGACCTCGGCGTGGACGCGGGCCTTCCGCAGAACGTGTACCAGCTGGACACCTCGCACATGAAGGCCTTCAAGGACTCCAAGGGCAAGGCGCTCAAGCAGCGGCTGCTGCCCGGCGAGACGATGAAGCTGCCGAACGGGGCGGGTTCCATCACGTTCGACAAGGACATCAAGGAATGGGTCACCTTCCAGATCTCCCACCAGCCCGGTGACACCTGGGCACTCGGCGGCGCCGTCGCCGCGATCTTCGGCCTGGCCGGCTCCCTGTTCATTCAGCGCCGCCGCGTCTGGGTGCGTGCCGTCGAGGGCCCCGACGGTGTGACCGTCGTCGAACTGGCGGGCCTCGGCCGCAGCGAGTCCGCGAAGCTGCCGGAGGAGCTCGGCTCCTTGGTCGAGCAGCTGCACAGCGAGGCGCCGAGCGCGCCCGCCCCCAGTGAACCCACAGTAACCTCCGCATCAACCACCGCTGTTCCTGCCGCCGAAGGGGCTGAGAAGTGACTCTCGCCGCCGCAGTCAACGAGAACCTGGCTCACACCAGTAACGTCCTCATCTACTCGTCGATGGCCGTGTACCTGCTCGCGTTCTTCGCGAACATGGCCGAGTGGATCTTCGGTAGCCGCAGCAAGGTCGGCCGAACGGCCGCCGCGCTGACCGGCAACGCCGAGGAGAAGGCCGCCGCGCCCGCGGTCACGGTCAAGAAGAAGGGCGGCACCGCCGTCCTGGAGCGGCCGAAGGTCGTGACGCGGGCCGCGGCCGGCGCGCGGGACGTGCCGGACGGCCCCGGCGCCGCGGCCGGTGACGTACAGGGCGACCTGTACGGGCGCATCGCCATCTCCCTCACGGCGCTCGGCTTCCTCATCGAGCTCGGCGGTGTGCTCACGCGCGCGCTCTCGGTGGAGCGGGCCCCGTGGGGCAACATGTACGAGTTCAGCATCACCTTCTCCACCGTCGCGGTGGCGATCTATCTGGTGCTGCTCGCGCTGAAGAAGAACGTGCGCTGGCTCGGCCTGCCCCTGGTCATCACGGTCCTGCTCGACCTCGGCCTCGCGACCACCGTGCTGTACACGTCCAGCGACCAGCTGGTGCCGGCGCTGCACTCGTACTGGCTGTACATCCACGTCTCGACGGCGATCTTCTGCGGCGCGGTCTTCTACGTCGGCGCGGTCGGCACGATCCTGTACCTCTTCAAGGACTCGTACGAGAACAAGCTGGCGTCCGGCGGCCAGCCGGGCCGGTTCGCGACGTCCATCATGGAGCGGCTGCCCGCCTCGCAGTCCTTGGACAAGTTCTCCTACCGCGTGAACGCGGCCGTCTTCCCGCTGTGGACGTTCACGATCATCGCGGGCGCCATCTGGGCGGGCGACGCGTGGGGCCGCTACTGGGGCTGGGACCCCAAGGAGACCTGGTCGTTCATCACCTGGGTCGCCTACGCGGCGTACCTGCACGCCCGCGCGACCGCCGGCTGGAAGGGCCGCAAGGCCGCCTACCTGGCGCTGATCGCCTTCGGCTGCTGGATCTTCAACTACTACGGCGTCAACATCTTCGTCACGGGCAAGCACTCGTACGCCGGGGTGTAATCCGCCTCGGCGCAGTGGTGAAGGGCCGGTCCTGCGGGGCCGGCCTTTCGCGTACGCGGGTAGCGGCCGGTCAAGGGCCCAGCGAGCGCCAGATCCGCTCCGACAGGACGCGCGCGGCCTGGTCGAGGTCGGTCTCGTGCGTCCCGGCGAGCCAGCCGCGCGCGAGGCCGACGACGGGGCCGAGCACCAGCGCCTCGATGAGCGGCTCGGGCAGCGGTGCGACCGCACCGGAGTCGACGTGCTGCCGCATCCACACGGTGAGCGGGGAGAGCCGGGCCTCCTGCGCGTCGCGCAACTGGCGGGCCTGCGCCATCCCGAGCCGGTCGGCGTACGAGGAGTGCAACAGGCGGGAGGCGTCGGGGTGTTCGCGGATGAAGCGCAGATACGTCTCGACGATCGCGCGGATTCCCGTGCGCGGCGTGCGGGAGCGTTCGAGGGCCGCGGTGAGTTCCTCGAGGAGCCGGCCGAGCCAGCGCAGCAACAGCGCCTGCATCAGCCCGTCGACGCTGCCGAAGTGGTGGTACAGGCTGCCGGGACTGGCCCCGCCCGTGCGCGTCAGGGAGCTGACGGTGATGCCCTGCTCGCCCGCGTCCGCGTAGACGCGCAGTGCGGCATCGAGGAGGCGGTCGACGGTTTCCGTGCCGCGCAGTTGCTTGGGGCTCATGTCGACGACCAGCCTAAGGCACCGTCGGGGCTGTGTTTCTATAGTGAATTTCTAGAAATTCACTCCAGTTCAGTATGGTGCTGAGCCACACTGATCTCCGCGAACGGCCCGAGGGGGGCACCTCAGGTGCGGGGGCGTCGAGCGGCACAGGGGACCGCTCGACGTCCCCCAGCCATGGCTCACTCCCCGATGTCTTCGTGCCACAGCTCCGGCTTCGCCGCGATGAACTCCGACATCATCGTCACGCACTCGGGGTCGTCCAGGACCACGATCTCCACGCCCTGCTCGGCGAGCCACTCGTGTCCGCCGTGGAAGGTGTGCGCCTCGCCGAGGATCACGCGCGAGATGCCGAACTGCCGTACCAGGCCCGAGCAGTACCAGCAGGGGCTGAGCGTGGTCACCATCGTGGTGCCCTTGTACGTGCGCTGCCGGCCCGCCCTGCGGAAGGCGTCGGTCTCCCCGTGTGCGGACGGGTCGGCGTCCTGCACGCGCCGGTTGTGGCCGCGGCCGAGCACCTTGCCTTCGGCGGAGTACAGGGCGGCGCCGATCGGGATGCCCCCTTCGGCGAGGCTGTCCCTCGCCTCCTCCACGGCGGTGGCGAGCCAGGTGCGGGCGAGGTCGAGATCCATGGTGCTCATTCGTCCTTTTTGTCGTCGTCCCTCAGGGACCGCAGGAACTCGGGGTTGTCGTCGGGCGCGACGAACCGCGCGCTGCCGCCGCCCGCCGGAGCGCGGCGCGGCCTGCCCGCCAGGAACCAGGCGATCGGGCCGAGGAGCACCTGGCCGAAGAGCAGGATGATGAAGACCCAGGCCAGCTTGGGCAGGCCCCGCACCTCTTTCTCCGGGGTGTTCAGGCAGTCGATGAACGCGTAGATCCAGAGCGCCAGGACCAGCAGGAACGGCAAGTAGCGCAGCATGGTGTCGCGATCCCCCAAGGAGCGGAACGGGGCACATCGGGCCCCCGGTGACCGGGCCAGCGTAACCGGTGCCCGATACTGGAACGCATGGCTTACGACGATCTTCGCTCCCTGCTCAGGGCTCTGGAGCGCGAAGGCGACCTGAAGCGCATCAAGGCCGAGGTCGACCCGCACCTGGAGGTCGGTGAGATCGTCGACCGGGTGAACAAGGCCGGCGGCCCCGCCCTCCTCTTCGAGAACGTGAAGGGCGCGTCGATGCCCCTCGCGATGAACGTGTACGGCACCGACCGCCGGCTCCTCAAGGCGCTCGGCCTCACGTCGTACAACGACATCAGCGACAAGATCGGCGGCCTGCTGAAGCCGGAGCTGCCGCAGGGCTTCGTCGGCATCCGCGAGGCGTTCGGCAAGCTCGGCGCGATGACGCACGTACCGCCGAAGAAGGTGAAGTCGGACGCCGCCCCCGTGCAGGAGGTGGTGCTGCACGGCGAGGACGTCGACCTCGACAAGCTGCCCGCGCTGTTCACCTGGCCCGAGGACGGCGGCTCCTTCTTCAACCTGGGGCTCACCCACACCAAGGACCCGGAGACGGGCGTCCGCAACCTCGGGCTCTACCGCCTTCAGCGCCACGACAAGCGCACCATCGGCATGCACTGGCAGATCCACAAGGACAGCCGGAACCACTACCAGGTGGCCGCCCGCAAGGGCGAGAAGCTCCCGGTCGCGATCGCCTTCGGCTGCCCGCCGGCGGTCACGTACGCGTCGTCGGCGCCGCTGCCCGGCGACATGGACGAGTACATGCTGGCCGGGTTCATCCAGGGCAAGCGCGTCGAGATGGTCGACTGCAAGACGGTGCCGCTCCAGGTCCCGGCCAACGCCGAGGTCGTCATCGAGGGCTGGCTGGAGCCGGGCGAGATGCTCCCTGAGGGCCCCTTCGGCGACCACACCGGTTTCTACACGCCGCAGGAGCCGTTCCCGGCGCTGAAGATCGACTGCGTGACGATGCGGAAGCGCCCGCTGATCCAGTCGATCGTGGTGGGGCGCCCGCCGACGGAGGACGGTCCGCTGGGCCGCGCCACGGAGCGCTTCTTCCTCCCCCTGCTCAAGGTGATCGTCCCGGACATCGTCGACTACCACCTGCCGGAGTCCGGTGGCTTCCACAACTGCGCGATCGTCTCGATCGACAAGAAGTACCCGAAGCACGCCCAGAAGGTGATGAGCGCGATCTGGGGCGCGCACATGATGTCGCTGACGAAGCTCATCGTCGTCGTCGACTCCGATTGCGACGTCCACGACCTTCATGAAGTCTCGTGGCGAGCCCTCGGCAACACCGACTACGCCCGGGACCTGACCGTGGCCGAAGGCCCGGTCGACCACCTCGACCACGCCTCGTACCAGCAGTTCTGGGGCGGTAAGGCGGGCATCGACGCGACGAAGAAGTGGCCCGAGGAGGGCTACACGAGGGACGGAGGCTGGCCCGAGATGGTCGTCTCCGACCCCCGTACGGCGGCCCTGGTGGACCGCCGTTGGAAGGAGTACGGACTCTAGTGACCAGCGCTTCAGCAGCAATCCCGCAGCAGCCGGGACGGACCAAGGCGTTTCTGCGCCTGGTCATGATCGAGCACTCGGTCTTCGCGCTGCCCTTCGCGTACATCGCCGCCCTGACGGCGATGTTCCAGCTGGACGAGAACATCCACTGGGGGCGCCTGCTCCTGGTCACCATCGCGATGGTCGGCCTGCGGACGTTCGCGATGGCGGCGAACCGGATCATCGACCGGGAGATCGACGCCCGCAATCCGCGCACCGCGCACCGCGAGTTGGTCACCGGCGCGATGTCGGTGAAGACCGCGTGGACCGGCGCGCTGGTCGCCGTCGTCGTCTTCCTCGGCGCGGCGGCGCTCCTCAACCCGCTCTGCCTGGCGCTGGCGCCCATCGCGGTGATCCCGATGGTGGTCTACCCGTACGGCAAGCGGTTCACGAACTTCCCGCAGGCGATCCTCGGCCTCGCCCAGGCGATGGGCCCGATCGGCGCGTGGATCGCGATCACGGGGGAGTGGTCCTGGACCGCTGTCATCCTCGGCCTCGCCGTCGGCATCTGGATCGGCGGCTTCGACCTGATCTACGCATGTCAGGACGTGGAGACGGACCGCGAGGTCGGCGTGAAGTCGGTCCCGGCCCGCTTCGGCATCCCGGGAGCGATCTGGGGCGCGCGGGTCTGCCACACCCTCACGACCGCCCTGTTCGTCTGGTACGCCCTGGCCACGGACGCGGGCACCTTCTTCTGGGTCGGCCTCGTGATCGTCGCGGGCGCCTTCCTCTACGAGCACACGATCGTGAAGCCCCGCGACCTGTCCCGCCTCAACCGGGCGTTCTTCCAGGTCAACGGCTTCATCGGCATCGCACTCTTCGCGTGCGCGCTGCTGGATCTGCTCGTGCGGGGACTGACGGTCTAGGACCGACAGGCCCTAGAACGAGCCCTGGGCCGACGGGCGGCGGCGGAAGAGGAACGCCGCCGCCACCCCCGCGGCGAGGCCGATCAGGTGGCCCTGCCAGCTCACGCCGTCGTTCGTGGGGGAGAGGCCCGCCAGGAACGACGTGCCCCAGTACGCGGCTATGAGGACGCCGACGACGATGCCGAGCGGCCGGCGCTCCACGAAACCGGACAGGACGACGAAGGCGAACAGGCCGAAGATGAGGCCCGACGCACCCGCCGTGTTCGTGTGCGCCGGGGCCACCAGCCACACCCCGAGCCCGTCCGCCACGATGATCAGGGCGCAGGCCAGGAAGAAGCGGCGCAGGCCGCCGAGCGCCGCGACGAAGCCGAGGACCAGCAGGGGTATCGAGTTCGCCGCGACATGCGCGAAGCCGAAGTGGATGAAGGACGCCGGTACGACGTCGATCAGCTCGGAGGCCTCGCGCGGCTGAATGCCGAAGGTGTCCAACGCCTGCCCCGATGCCGCGTCGACCACCTCGATGAGCCAGAGCAGCGCCACCCAGGCGAGCATCACCTTGCCCGCCGCCAGCGCCCGCCCGCGCGTCGGCCGCCGCGGCACCGCCGCCGCGCCCGATCCGTCCTCGTACGTCATCCCAGCCCCCGCCCGTCATGGAAAGAACGCTCGTCGCCCCTGCGCAAGTTCCCCTCCGGGGCCGACGGATAGGCTCGTGGTGTGGAGCACGTGAAAGCAAGCAGCCGCACGCCCTGGGTCGTCGGGGTGTCCGGAGCGTCAGGTACCCCGTACGCCGCTTCCGTGCTGCGCGCCCTGCTCGCGGCCGGCGAATCCGTGGACCTCGTCGTCTCACGGGCCTCGCGGCTCACGCTGCTCGACGAGACGGGGATCCCGCTCCGGGACGCGCACTGGCGCGAGGACCTGGCGCAGTGGCTGGCGCGCGGCGCCGACGGCAAGCCCGACACGTTCGGTGACATCGGACTCGACGACGTGCGGTACTGGCCCGCCGGTGATCTCGCGGCCGGCCCGTCCTCCGGCTCGTACCCGGTCAAGGGCATGATCATCGTGCCCGCTTCGACGGCGTGCGTGGCCGGTGTCGCGCTCGGGCTCTCGAAGGATCTGCTGCAACGCGCGGCCAGTGTGACGCTCAAGGAACGGCGGCCGCTGATCGTCGCCGTACGGGAAACGCCGCTGAACGGGCAGACGCTCAAGCACCTGGTGTCGCTCGACGAGGCGGGCGCCGTGGTGCTGCCCGCGTCACCGGCGTTCTACGCGGGGGCGACGCACATCCAGGATCTCGTGGACTTCGTCGCGGGGCGGACGCTCGACGCGGCGGGAGTGCCGCACACGCTGTACCGCCGGTGGGAGGGCGAGCTCGGGGGAGGCTCCCGTGCAGCCGAGTGACGCGGACGTGATGCGTGGACTTTAGATTTTGCGATGATAAACCCTAGCGCGCCTTCGATTGTACGCGTAAGATCACGTCAACGCTGAACAATGAAAGGCAATGGACCTTATGGACGCCGTGGACAGGCAGCTCATCCAGGCCCTGCGTGAGAACGGCCGCGCCTCGTATGCGGAGTTGGGCCGGCTTGTCGGCCTGTCCGGACCCAGTGTCACGGACCGCATCAACCGCCTCGAGGCGGCCGGGGTGATCACCGGCTACCGCGCCACCGTCGACTCCGCCTCGCTCGGCCTCGGTGTCACCGCCCTCATCGGCATCTCGCTCTCCGACGCGGCCGACCACGAGGACGTGGCGCACCGCCTGCGCGATCTGCACGAGATCGAGGACTGCTGGTTCATCGCGGGCGACGACTCGTACATGCTGAAGGTCCGCGCGGGTGACGTGGACAGCCTGGAGCGGACGATCCGTCGCCTCAGCGGTACGAAGGGCGTGTCCCGGACGCGCACCACGATCATTCTCTCCACGAAGTGGGAGAACCGGGTGGGGGAGCTCCCCGAAGAGGTGTGACCCGAAGAGGTGTGAGGGGACGGGCCCTGCCGGGGCCTGTCGGTGCGACGGCGTACGGTGGGACGGTCGTTGAGCGAGGAGAGGTACGGGCACATGGACGCAGGGCTCAAGCGCGAGCTGGAGCAGAAGGTCAGGGACGGTGAGCGGCTGTCCCGCGAGGACGGCATCGCGCTCTACGAGTCGGACGACCTGGCCTGGCTCGGTGGCCTCGCCCACGAGGTGCGCACGCGTAAGAACGGCGACGTCGTGCACTTCAACGTCAACCGTCACCTGAACATGACGAACGTGTGCACCGCTTCGTGCGCCTACTGCTCCTTCCAGCGCAAGCCCGGCGAGAAGGACGCCTACACGATGCGCATCGAGGAGGCGGTCAAGCTCGCCAAGGAGATGGAGGGCGACAACCTCACCGAACTGCACATCGTCAACGGGCTGCACCCGAACCTTCCGTGGCGCTACTACCCGCGCTCCCTGAAGGCGCTCAAGGAGGCCCTGCCGAACGTCGGGCTCAAGGCCTTCACGGCGACCGAGATCCATCACTTCGAGAAGATCTCCGGGATGGGCGCGAGCGAGATCCTCGACGAGCTGATCGAGGCGGGGCTGGAATCGCTGACCGGTGGTGGCGCCGAGATCTTCGACTGGGAGATCCGGCAGCACATCGTCGACCACGACACCCACTGGGAGGACTGGTCGCGCATCCACCGCCTGGCGCACGAGAAGGGGCTCAAGACCCCCGCGACGATGCTGTACGGGCACATCGAGGAGCCCCGGCACCGCGTCGACCACGTGCTGCGGCTGCGTGAACTGCAGGACGAGACCGGCGGTTTCCAGGTCTTCATCCCGCTGCGCTACCAGCACGACTTCGTGGACATGAAGGACGGCAAGGTCCGTAACCGCCTTCAGGCGGGGACGACGATGGCCACGGGTGCGGAGGCTTTGAAGACCTTCGCCGTGTCGCGGCTGCTGTTCGACAACGTGCCGCACGTGAAGTGCTTCTGGGTCATGCACGGACTGCACACCACGCAGCTCGCGATGCAGCACGGGGCGGACGACATGGACGGCTCGGTCGTCGAGTACAAGATCACGCATGACGCGGACAATTACGGTACGCCGAACAAGATGACGCGTGAGGATCTGCTCGATCTGATTCGCGATGCGGGGTTCCGGCCGGTGGAGCGCAATACGCGGTACGAGATCATCCGTGAGTACGAGGGGGCCGATCCCGGGCGGCGGGATGAGCCGCAGCCCATGCGAGTGTGATGGTGGCGGGCACCCGTCCACCGGCCAGGGGGCTCCGCCCCGGACCCCGCGCCTCAAACGCCGGCGGGGCTGGAAATGCTTGATTTATCAAGCCCCTGCGGCGGTTGAGCAGCGGGGTCCGGGGCGGAGCCCCGGGGTTTTAGAGCGGGAGCATCATGTGGATGTCGTCGCGGTCGTCTCCGGGGGCCACCCGGATCGCTCCGGGGACGCGGCCGACCTCCCTGTAGTCGCACGCCGCGTAGAACGCATCCGCCCCCGTACCCCCACGGCAGGTGAGCCGCAGAGCCTCGATGCCCTCGAACGAGCGGGCGACATCCGCGGCGGCAGACATCAGCGCGCGCCCGTACCCCTTGCCCTGGTGCGCGGGGTGCACCATCACCGTGTAGAGCCACAAGTGGTGCTTCATCAGGCGGTGTTGGTTGAACGCGAGGAAGGCCGACGCCGCGACCCGGCCCTGCTCGTCGCGGCCCACGAGGAGCCGGGTCCGGCCCCCGGCGAGGTCGGCGAGGCGCTTCACCAGCTCGGGGCGTATGTCCTCGGTGGTGACCGGCGGGACGAAGCCGACCGCGCCGCCGGCGTTCGTGACGTCCGACCACAGGGTGAGGAGCCCGTCGCGCAGATCGGGGTCGACGGCCGGGTCGAGTTCGAAGGTGAGGGGAGTCGTGGTGCGCATGGGTCCGAGCGTAACCAGAGGCGAGGTCGTGACGTTCGGACGTCCGGATCGGGACCTTCGGCCGTAGGGAGCGGCTAAGCACCGGGCGTAGCTTGTGAATGTATTCACGAGCGAAAGAAGGCAACGGCCATGGCTCTCCACGCATCGGACAGTCCCGCCCGACACAGCGCCACGGGCGCCCCGCGCCGGGGCGCCGGCAGCCAGGACGACGTCGTCGTCCGCGCGCCCGCCGCCCGCGGGATCCTCGCCGTGTCCCGCGTACTCGTCGGCTTCTACTTCCTGTGGGCCTTCCTGGACAAGACCTTCGGCTTCGGGAAGGCGACTCCCTCCGGCGGAAGCTGGCTGAACGGCGGCAGCCCCACCGAGGGCTTCCTTCTGCACGGCACGTCCGGCCCCTTCGCCCACATGTTTGACTCCGTGGCCGGCGCCTGGTGGCTCGACCTGGTCTTCATGCTCGGCCTGCTCGGCGTCGGCCTCGCCATGGTCCTCGGCATCGGCATGCGGATCGCGGCCGCCGCGGGCACGCTGATGATGGCCTTCATGTGGCTCGTCTCGCTGTGGCCCGACAGCAACCCGTTCATGGACGACCACTGGATGATCGCCCTCGTCCTGCTGATCACCGCGGCCACCGGCGCGGGCCGCTACTACGGTCTCGGCGGGGTGTGGGCCCAGCTGCCCGTCGTCCGCAACAACCGGTGGCTGATCTGACGCGCCGATCCGACGCCGCGAGCCCCCGCTGGAATCGAGTGCCCCTCCCCGTGCTTCACTGGAGGGGCGCTCGTCCTGTAAGGGCATCATTTCGGAACGGAAGAGTGGATTGACATGCTCCGCTACACGCTGATGCGGCTCGGAATCTTCGTGGGCTGTTTCCTCGTCGTCTGGGGTCTCGTCGCCACCGGTATCGTGCCCGCCGGCATCGGTGGCTCCTACTGGCTGTGGATCGCACTGATCGGCCTGGTCATCTCCGCGCCCATCAGCTACGTCGTGCTGCGCGGTGAGCGCGACCGCGCCTCCAAGAAGGTCATCGAACGCGTGGACCGCGCCAAGTCGAACATGGCGGCCAACCGCTCCATGGAGGACGACGCGGACGACGCCGCCCGCACCCGCGCCCACACACAGGACGCGTAAGCTTCCTCACACTCGGGACGACCCCGGCACCGCATCAGGTGCCGGGGTCGCCTGCATTTTCAAGGCAAATGCCACTTTGAGCCCGTACGGGCACCTCATCTGCCCCAAAGAAGCCCTTTGATGTTCTCAAAGTTGCGGTGTTAACGTTCCTGTCATGAAGACATCAGTTGCGCCTGAAACCGCCATGAGCGTCGCGCTCGTGGAGCGCCTGCATGTCGATCTCTGCCGCTGCATGTCCGCGGCCTGTCGCGCCTGATCGCTCAGTTTCGACTTCTCCGGCCGAAGCGACGCAGCGGCTCCGTTGACCACGTTTCGCGGTCGCCGCTCCTGTACGTCCCCGTCTTGTCCCGCGTGTCCTCACTGGAGTGCCTCCGTGTCCGCGAACACCCCCGCAGCCGAACAGAAGTCCGGCTTCCGAATACCCAAGATCCCGTTCTGGGCGCAGATCCTGGGCGGTCTCGTCCTGGGTGTGCTGCTCGGCTGGCTGGCCCGCAACCAGGACATCTCCTGGCTCGTCACCACCCTGCAGAAGGTCGGCGACACCTTCATCCAGCTGCTGAAGCTGGCCGTTGCCCCGCTGGTCTTCTTCGCGATCCTGGTGTCGATCACCAACCTTCGTAAGGTCAACAACGCCGCCCGGCTCGCGTCGCGCACGTTGCTCTGGTTCATGGTCACGTCGCTGATCGCGGTCGTCATCGGCCTCGCGATCGGCCTGCTCACAAACCCGGGCGCCGGCACGGGCCTGACCGCGAAGGACGGCGCCAAGCCGGAACACGCCGGTTCCTGGCTCGACTTCCTCACCGGCATCATCCCGACGGACGTCATCACGCCGTTCACCGAGCTGAACGTGCTGCAGATCGTCTTCATGGCGGCCGTCGCCGGCATCGCCATCCTGAAGGTCGGCGAGAAGGCCCAGCCGATCCTCACGCTCTCCGAGTCGGTCCTCGAGCTCCTCCAGAAGGCCCTGTGGTGGGTCATCAAGCTCGCCCCGATCGGCACCATCGGCCTCATCGGCAACGCCATCGCCACGTACGGCTGGAACCTGATCAGCAAGTACGCGACGTTCACCGTCGACATCTACGTCGGCTGCGCCCTGGTCCTCTTCGGCGTCTACCCGCTGCTGCTGTGGACGGTCGCGAAGCTCAGCCCGCTGCAGTTCTTCAAGGGCGCCTGGCCTGCGATCCAGCTGGCCTTCGTCTCCCGCTCCTCCGTCGGCACGATGCCGCTCACGCAGCGGGTCACCGAGCGCCTCGGCGTCCCGAAGGAGTACGCCTCCTTCTCCGTCCCCTTCGGTTCGACGACCAAGATGGACGGTTGCGCCTCGATCTACCCGGCGATCGCCGCGATCTTCGTCGCGCAGATCTTCAACATCGACCTGAACATCGGTGACTACCTGCTCATCGCGTTCGTGTCGGTGATCGGTTCCGCCGCCACCGCCGGTCTGACGGGCGCCACGGTCATGCTGACGCTGACCCTGTCGACGCTCGGCCTGCCGATGGAGGGCGTCGGCCTGCTCCTCGCGATCGACCCGATCCTGGACATGATGCGGACGGCGACGAACGTCGCGGGTCAGGCGCTCGTCCCGGTGATCGTCTCCGCCCGCGAGAAGATCCTCGACCGCGACGCCTACGACAACGCGACGTCCTCCCCGGTGGACGAGCCGCAGGAGGTGGCCGTCCCGGCCGCCGCCTGACATCCCCCGGTTCGCTCCACCATCTACGTAGTCCCGCCCCCTGCTCCCTGGGGGCGGGACTACGTGCGTTCGCGGTCGTTCTCGTTGCGCCGCACCGGGGGCGCCTCAATCGCCGGCGGGGCTTGATCAATCAAGCCCCGGCCGCGCTGCGTAGGGTGGTCCGTGCGGATCGTGCGGAGAGAGGCGGCTGGGGTGGGTGGCGAGGGGCAGGTCGGGGTGGTGCGGCAGAAGAGGATGCCGCGGGCCGAGCGGGAGCGGCAGATGCTGGACGCCGCGGTCCGGGTGTTCGGGGAGCGGGGGTACCGGGCCGCGTCGATGGACGAGATCGCCGAACTGGCGGGCGTGTCCAAGCCGTTGGTGTATCTGTACCTGAACTCGAAGGAAGACCTGTTCAGCGCATGCATCCGGCGGGAGGCCAAGGCGCTGGTCGACGCGGTCCGGGCAGGCGTACGCACGGACGTGGCCGCCGACCGGCAGCTGTGGGAGGGCCTCACCGCCTTCTTCGCGCACACCGCCGAGCGGCCCGACGGATGGGCGGTGCTGCACAGCCAGGCGCGCTCCGGCGGAGACCCGTTCGTGGCGGAGGTCGTCGCCATGCGCGAGGAGATCGTCGCGTTCGTGACCGGGCTCATCGCGGCGACCGCGCGCGAGGCGCACGACAAGCCCGAGCTGGTCGAGCGCGAGGTCACGGGCCTCGCCCAGGCCCTGGTCGGCGCGGCGGAGGCGCTCGCCGGCTGGGCGAACGCGGACGCTTCGGTGTCCGCGAAGGAGGTCGCCACGACGATGATGAACTTTGCCTGGTCGGGGCTCGGCAACCTGATGGACGGGCGGCGCTGGTCAGCCCGTTAGCGGGTGCGCCTCGACGGTGAGGTGGGTGCGCTTCCCGTCCGCCGAACGCAGTTCGAGGGCCGGCCCCTGGGCCGCGTACACCACTTCGCCCGGCAGCAGCACCGGCGCCTTGAAGTGGGCCTGTACGTGGACGGGCCCGTGCGCCTTGTGCTCCGCGAGGCAGCGGGCCACCGTCCACATGCCGTGCGCGATGGCTCGCGGGAAGCCGAAGAGGCGGGCCGTGAGCGGGTGCAGGTGGATGGGGTTGCGGTCGCCGGACGCGGCGGCGTAGCGGCGGCCGAGGTCGTCGGAGAGCTGCCAGCGGGTGAGCTCGGGCAGCGGTTCGGCGGGCTCCCGCGGTGCCTCGGGCGGGGCCGGCGCGGACGTCTTGTGCCGGGCCAGATACGTACTGGTCGACTGCCACACCGGTTCCGGTTCGCCCGCGGCGGCGTGCAGCTCGGTGACGACGACGGCCTCGGTGCCGCGGCGGTGCGGCCGCAACTCCCTTACCCGTACGGCCAGTTCGAACGTTTCGGTCGGGGACAGGTCGCGTTGCTGCGTGATCGCGATCGACGTGTGGACGAGGCCGAGCAGCGGCAGCGGGAACGCGCGCGCCGACATCAGCCGCATGGCCAGCGGGAAGCCCAGGACGTGCGGGTACGTGAGCGCCAACTCGGGCCTCCCGGTCGCGAATCCGCAGGTCCGCTCGTAGGCGGTGAGGTGGTCCTGCGCGATGCGGAGCCCTGGAACGGTGAGCCGGGTATCGGCGAACGGGGCGTCCGGGCGGGGCCGCTTGAACGGGGAAAGTACGGCGCCGCGCAACATGAGGGGGAGCAGGGCGGGAACGGCGTCGAGGGCGACGGTGCGGGTCATGAGGGGTCCTAAGGGAGGGGCGGGTGGGCATATCAAGCCCCGCCGGCGATTGAGGCGCGGGGTCCGGCGCGGAGCCCCGTGAGCGGAGGATGGCGGGCCGGGCGCGTCCGGTGCCGAGGCGCACCCGAACCCGCCCGCCCCGGAGGGGTTACGCCCCGAGCAGGGACTGGCCGCAGACCCGGACGACCTGCCCATTCACGGCCCCGGACGCAGGGGACGCGAACCAGGACGTCGCCTCCGCCACATCCACCGGAAGCCCACCCTGCCCAAGGGAGTTCATGCGCCGCCCGGCCTCCCGGATGAACAACGGAACGGCCGCCGTCATCTTCGTCTCGATGAAACCGGGAGCCACCGCGTTCACCGTCACACCGTGCTCCGCGGCGGCCCGCGGCGCCAGCGACCGTACGAGCCCGACGACGCCCGCCTTGCTCGCCGCATAGTTGGTCTGCCCCGCGTTCCCCGCGATCCCGGCGATGGACGCGGTCGCGACGATCGCTCCGCCGCGCCGCACGGCCCCCGCCTTGAGCAGCGCGTCCGTCGTCCGCAACACGCTCGCGAGGTTCACCTCGAGGACCGAACTCCAGCGCTCGGCCGCCATGTTGGCGAGGCGCCGGTCGCGGGTGATGCCCGCGTTGTGCACGAGGACGTCCAGGCCGTCGGGCACGAACTCGGCGATCCGCTCACCCGCGTCGTCCGCCGTGATGTCCAGTGGCAGCGCGCGCCCGCCGAGCCGCTCCGCCACCTTCGCGAGATCGGCCCCGGCCGACGGGACGTCGAGCAGGACGACCTCGGCGCCGTCCCGTACGAGGGTCTCGGCGACGGCCTCGCCGATGCCGCGCGCGGCGCCGGTAACGAGGGCGGTGCGGCCGGCGAGGGGTTGTTCCCAGTCTCCGGGGAGCTTCAACTCGCCGCCCGTAGCGCCTACTTGGACCACCTGCCCGCTGACGTACGCCGACTTCGGCGACAGCAGAAAGCGCAGGGTCGACTCGGCGCCGGCCACCGGGCCCGCGACGCGCACCAGGTTCACGGTGCGGCCGCGCCCGATCTCCTTGCCGAGTGAGCGCACGAAGCCTTCGAGGCCCTGTTGCACGGCCGCCTGGTGGTGGTCTTCGGGGGACGGGGGTGCGCCGAGGACGACCACGCGGCCGCCCGTCGCCATGGAGCGCACGACCGGATGCAGCGCGGCGTGCACCTCGGCGAGGGCGTCCAGGCCGTGGGCGGCGGTGGCGTCGACGACGACGGCCGTGGGCCGCTCGGCGTCGGACGTGACCGCGAGTCCGGTGCGGCCCAGCAGCTCCGCGAGGACCTTGCGATGCGTGGATTCGCCCGCCGTGAGGTGCAGCAACTGACCATCCAGGCACGGGCGTTCGGGGCTGAAACGGTGCAGTGGTGCGGGCTGCGGCAGGCCGAGGCGGCGGGTCAGGAAGCGGCCCGGGGTCGTGCCGGTGAAGTTCAGATAGCGGTCGGCCACGGTCCAGCTCCCAGCTCGGCGTAAATTTACTACGGAGTAAGGTTACTCATAGGTCAGTACTTGTCGAGAGGCACCGCGAGAGCTCAGGAGCTGCCGAACATGACGCGAACCCCGAAGGGCCCTGCCGCCCCCGTCCTGGGAAACGCACCACGTCGTGTCGCCGTCGTCGCCGGCAACCGCATCCCGTTCGCGCGCTCCGACGGCCCGTACGCGACCGCGTCCAACCAGGACATGCTGACCGCCGCGCTCGACGGCCTCGTGGGGCGGATGAAGCTCCACGAGCCCGGCGCCGTCGGTGAGTTCGTGGCGGGCGCCGTGCTGAAGCACAGCCGCGACTTCAACCTCGCACGCGAGACCGTGCTCGGTTCGATGATGGACGCGCGCACGCCCGCGTACGACATCCAGCAGGCCTGCGGCACCGGGCTGCAGGCCGTGATCGCCGCCGCCAACAAGATCGCGCTCGGTCAGACCGAGAGCGCCGTCGCGGGCGGCTCCGACACCGCGAGTGACGCCCCGCTCGGCGTCAACGACGAGCTGCGCAAGATCCTCCTTGAGGCGCGGCGGGCGAAGTCGGCGGGCGGCCGGTTGAAGGCGCTCGCCAAGGTCAGGCCGGGGCACCTGGTCCCCGACATCCCGCGCAACGCGGAGCCGCGCACCCGGCTGTCCATGGGCGAGCACGCCGCCGTCACCGCGCGCGCGTGGGGCATCGCCCGCGAGGCCCAGGACGAGCTGGCCGCCACCAGTCATCAGCGTCTCGCGGCGGCGTACGAGCGGGGGCTCCTGGACGATCTCGTCGTGCCGTACCGGGGGCTCGAGCGGGACCAGAACCTGCGGCCGGGGTCGACCGTCGAGCAACTCGCCAAGCTGAAGCCGGTGTTCGGGGTCAAGGGTGACGACCCGAACCCGACCATGACGGCCGGGAATTCGACGCCGTTGACGGACGGCGCGGCGGTGGTGCTGCTCGCGAGCGAGGAGTGGGTGGCGTCGCGCGGGCTTGAGCCGCTCGCGTATCTCACGGCGTACGAGACGGCGGCGGTCGACTTCGTAGGCGGGGACGTCGCGGGCGGCGACGGCGACGGGCTGCTCATGGCGCCCGCGTATGCCGTGCCGCGGATGCTGGAGCGGGTGGGGCTCGGGGTCGAGGACTTCGACCTGGTCGAGGTGCATGAGGCGTTCGCCTCGCAGGTGTTGGCGACGCTCGCCGCGTGGGAGAAGGCGGGGCTTTCGCCGGTGGACCGGGGGCGGTTGAACGTGGCGGGGTCGTCGCTCGCGACCGGGCATCCGTTCGCGGCGACGGGGGCGAGGATCGTCGCCACGTTGGCCAAGTTGTTGGCGGAGCGGGGTGGTTCGGGGCGGGGCCTGATCTCGATCTGCGCGGCGGGCGGCCAGGGCGTCACCGCTGTGCTGGAACGTGCTTGACGCCACGGGGCTCCGCCCCGGACCCCGCGCCTCAATCGCCGGCGGGGCTCAAAAAACCAACCGCCGGCGGGGCTTGGAAGACCAACCATCGGCAGGGCTCGAAAGGTCAATCGTCGGCGGG
>NZ_JBEOVM010000055.1:0-43379 GCF_040295505.1 Streptomyces sp. NPDC002790
CTTGAATTATCAAGCCCCGCCGGCGATTGAGGCGCGTCTTTCCAGCCCCTGCGGCGATTGAGCAGGCCTTTCAAGCCGGTGCGGCGGTACGAGCATTTCAAGCCGGTGCGGCGGTACGAGCATTTCAAGCCGGTGCGGCGGTACGGGTATTTCAAGCCCCTGCGGCGATTGAGCAGCGGGGTCCGGGGCGGAGCCCCGCGGCCGTAACGACGGGTGGGCCCAAGGGGCTACGGGCGGCCGAACAAGGGGGCCAGGATCATGTGGGCCGCGCCCACCACCGCCTGGGTTTCGCCGCCACGGGCCGCCCGCACGGGCACCGCGGAGCCACGTGCCGCGACGACCCGTTCCACCCCGCGTACGAAACGCTCCTCGTGCGCCACCACCACCCGCCCCCCAAGCAACACCGCATCGATATCCAGGAGGCTCACCAAATTCGCCGCCCCCTCCCCCAGCACCCGCGCCGCCTCATCGAGCCCCCGCCCCGTGCCGGAGGCAACCGCCGCGAGGCAGATCGCCTCGATACAGCCCCGGTTGCCACAACCGCAAAGCGGACCGTCCAGCTGGATCACCTGGTGGCCGAACTCCCCCGCCCCGGTACGCGCACCCCGGTACAGCGCACCGTCGAGGACGAGCCCCGCACCGAGCCCCGTACCGAGGTGGAGGTACGCGAAGGAGCGTTCCCCTTCGCCCTCCCGCGCGAGGCCCAATGCCGCCGCGTTCGTGTCCTTGTCCACGACGACCGGCAGACCGAGCCGCTCCGCGAGCGCGTCCCGCAGCGGGAAACCGTCCCACTGCGGGAACCCGGTGACCCGGTGCAGCACCCCGTCGGCATGGTCGAGCGGCCCCGGCACCGCGACGCCAACGCCGAGGACGGTCCGCCCCCCGTCCGCTTCGAGCAGCGCGTCGACCTCACAGACGGCGGCCCCGAGCACCGCGTCGGCCCCCGCCCCGAGGTCGAGCGGGACCCGCCGCGCCGCGACGACGGTGCCCGACAGATCGGCGAGCACGGTGAGCAGCTCGTCGCGGTCCAGGTGCAGGCCGACCGCGTGCGCGGCGCCCGCGAGCAGCCGCAGGACGGTGCGCGGCTTGCCCCCGGTGGAGGCCCGGCGGCCGGCTTCCACGGCGAGGCCGTCCTCCCTGAGCCGCGCCGTGATCTTGCTGACGGCCTGCGGGGTGAGCCCTGTGCGCTCGGCCAGCTCCAGCCGGCTTATCCCCGCTTCCCCCGCCGTACGCAGCAGATCGAGCACCAGCGCCGCGTTGTGCCCGCGCAGGGCGCTCAGGTTCGCGCCCACCGTCGCCGCCATGGTCCTCCTCACATCTATAGCCACCAGTCCATTGTCCCCCGCGCTTGCACTTTGGCAACACCGTTGCTTAAGTGGAGGCATGACTGGTACGAGTGCTGCCCTCCGCGTGGGCCTGGTCGGCTACGGCCTGGCCGGCTCCGTCTTCCACGCCCCGCTGATCGCCGCTACCGAGGGCCTGACCCTGGACACGGTCGTCACCTCGAACCCCGAGCGCCAGGCGCAGGCCCGCGCCGAGCACGGTGACGACCTGCGCTTCGTCGCCTCCCCCGACGACCTGTGGGAGCACGCCGACGACCTCGACCTGATCGTCATCGCGTCCCCGAACAAGACACACGTACGGCTCGCGAAGGCCGCCATCGCGGCGGGCCTCCCGGTCGTCGTCGACAAGCCGGTCGCGGGCACCGCGGCCGAGGCCCGCGAGCTGGCCGAGCTCGCCGACAAACAGGGCGTGCTCCTCTCCGTCTTCCAGAACCGCCGTTGGGACAACGACTTCCTGACCCTCCAAAAGCTGCTCACGGACGGCGAGTTGGGCGACGTCTGGCGCTTCGAGTCGCGCTTCGAGCGCTGGCGCCCGCACCCCAAGGGCGGCTGGCGCGAGTCCGGCGACCCGGAGGAGATCGGCGGCCTCCTGTACGACCTCGGCAGCCACGTCGTCGACCAGGCCCTGGTCCTGTTCGGCCCGGCCGTCTCCGTCTACGCCGAGTCGGACGTGCGCCGCCCCGGCGCCGAGGCCGACGACGACACGTTCCTCGCGATCACCCACGCGAACGGGGTGCGCTCGCACCTCTACGTCTCCGCCACCACCGCCCAACTCGGCCCACGCTTCCGCGTATTGGGCTCGCAGGCGGGCTACGTCAAGTACGGCCTCGACCCGCAGGAGGCGGCGCTGCGCGACGGCAAGCGTCCGGCGGCCGGTGAGCCGTGGGGCGCCGAGGACGAATCGCTGTGGGGCCGGGTCGGCTCCGGCGAGTCCCCGCTGACGGGTGGCGGCCGCCCCCTCGCGACGGTCGACGGCGACTACCCCGCGTACTACGCCGCCATCGCCGCGGCACTGCGCGACGGCACCCCGAACCCGGTGCCCGCCACTCAGGCCGCCGCCGCGCTCGACGTCCTGGAGGCGGCCCGCGTCTCGGCCCGCGACGGTGTGACGGTGACCCTGTGACGACCCCTCAGAAAGCGAACCCCGAAAACGCCCCGCAGATCCCGGAGTTGGAGGACCAGGAGCGCCGCCTGGCCCTGAACTCCTTCACGTACGACGACGCCTGGACCCTCGGCAACCTCCTCGTCGACCTGGCCCGCGAACGCCGGGCGCCGGTCGCCATCGACATCACGCGCGGCGGCCAGCAGCTGTTCCACGCGGCACTCCCGGGCTCGGCCCCGGACAACGACGCGTGGATCGCCCGCAAACGCCGCGTCGTCGAGCGCTACCACGCCTCGTCCTACCTGGTCGGCAGCCGCTTCCGGGCCAAGGGGACAACCTTCGAGGCCGCCTCCCGCCTCGACCCGGACACCTACGCGGCCCACGGCGGCGCATTCCCGATCACGGTCCGCGGAGCGGGAGTCATCGGCACGGTGGCGGTCTCCGGCCTCCCTCAGATCGAGGACCACAAACTGGTGGTGACAGCCTTGGAGCGATTCAGCAAATCAAGCCCCGACGGCACTTGAGCCATTCAGACCCCGGCGCCGGTTCAGCAATTCAGACCCCGGCGCCGGTTCAGCAATTCAGACCCCGGCTCCGGTTCAGCAATTCAGACCCCGGCGCCGCTTGAGCAATTCAAGCCCCTCCGGCGATTGAGGAGCGGGGTCCGGGGCGGAGCCCCGATCTTTCAAGCCCCGCCGGCGATTGAGGCGCGGGGTCCGGGGCAGAGCCCCGAAACCCCGGCGCGGCGAGCGCCTACGCGCCCTTCAGCTCCTGCCGCTGCCGCCCCAACCCATCGATCTCCAGCTCCACCACATCACCCGCCCGCAGATACGGCTTCGGCTCCGCCTGCCCCATGGCAACCCCCGCCGGCGTACCGGTATTGATGACGTCACCGGGATACAAGGTCATGAACTGGCTGACATAGCGCACCACTTCGGCCACCGGAAAGATCTGGTCGGCCGTCGTACCGTCCTGCTTCAGCTCACCGTTCACCCACAACCGCAGCCCGAGCGCCTGCGGGTCGGCGACCTCGTCGGCGGTCACCAGCCACGGGCCGAGCGGGTTGAACGTCTCGCAGTTCTTGCCCTTGTCCCACGTGCCGCCGCGCTCGATCTGGAACTCGCGCTCGGACACGTCGTGCGCGACCGCATACCCGGCGACGCACGCGAGCGCGGCCTCGTGGGACTCGACGTAGCGGGCCGTATGCCCGATGACGATGGCCAGCTCGACTTCCCAGTCGGTCTTCACGGAGCCACGCGGCACGAGCACCGTGTCGTCGGGCCCGACGACCGTGTCGGCCGCCTTGAAGAACACGACCGGCTCGGCGGGCGGCTGGGCGCCGGTCTCGGCCGCGTGGTCGTGATAGTTCAGCCCGATGCACACGACCTTGCCGATACGGGCCACCGGCGGGCCGATCCGCAGCCCCGACGCGTCGAGGACGGGCAGTTCCCCGGCCGCGGCGGCGGCCCGTACGCGCTCGATCGCGGCATCGTCGGCGAGCAGCTCCCCGTCGACGTCCGTGACGAGTCCCGACAGGTCGCGCAGGGTTCCCTCGGCGTCGAGCAGCGCGGGGCGCTCGGCTCCGACGGGACCGACTCGCAGCAGCTTCATGGTGTAACTCCCTCTGCAGTAGGAGGAGCCTCCACGGCCCGGTGCGGCGTGCAGCCATCGGAGGACTGGTCGATCCTCCAAGGAGAACGTCCAGTCCGCAATACCCCGTTCACGGACTGGACCCGGATCTCGGCGGCTACAGGGCGGGGGCCGGCGCCCCGACACCGTAGGGAATGTCCCGGTAGAGCACGGCCCGCTCGATCGAACTCCACGTCGTCGACGTGACGACGTACAGCGCGGCGGCGAGCGGCACGAAGGCCACCGTGAAGAGGGTGAAGAAGGACATCAGCGGCATGAATTTGCCCATCGCCGCCATGCCCGGAACCTGCGGCTGCCCGTCCCCGCCCGGCTTGGGCGCGGCCGCCATCTGCCGCTTGGTCCGCCGGTAGTTGAAGGTCGCGACGGCGGCGACGAGCACGAACAGCGCCACGTAGACGAGCCCCTGCTCCCCGAAGAGCCCGCCGTGCGCGAGCGCGTCGTGGAACCGGCCGCCGAGCGGGGCCGCGCCGAGGGTGTGGCCGAGCAGCGAGTTGGGCTCGTCGCCGATGCTGCTGTTGGAGAACAGGTGGTAGAGCAGGAAGAACGCCGGCATCTGGAAGAGCATCGGCAGACAGCCGGTCAGCGGGGAGACCTTCTCCTCCTTGTGCAGCTCCATGATCGCCTTCTGCAACTTCTCGGGGCTGCTCTTGTGCTTCTTGCGCAGTTCGGCGATGCGGGGCTGGAGCTTGGCCCGTTCACGCTGCCCGCGGGCCGCGGCCCGTGACAGGGGGTGGACGAGGAGGCGTACGAACGCGGTGAACAGGACGATCGCGGCGGCCGTGGCCGAGGCGTGCAGCAGCGGCTGGAGGAGGTCGGCGAGATGCTCGACCAGACTGGCGAAAACGGACATGAACGACGACATGGGGTGAGCCCTCCGAGGGTCTCGTCGTGCCGACTGCATCTCTCGGGGGACAACCCCCGAACCCCCGGCCGAACAAACGGACCGGAGCGGCGGGCAGCGGCAGAAGATGACGGGATTCGGCGTGACGGACTGCGGCCCGGTGCGCTTACGGCAGGTGCGCTCGCGGCAGGGGCTTCAGCAGGCCGTCGGGACGAGACGTCCCGGTGCTCGGGGCCTTGGACGGCCCGAGGCGTCGGGATCGCGCTGCGGCAGGAACGCGGTGCGCCGCTCGCGGTCGCGAATCGCGGTGCGGATACGGGTGCGCGCCACGGCGGGCGCGGAACGCGCGGCCAGGACGGCGCAGGCGGTGAGCGCGGAGCCCGCAGCGGCGGTCGCGGCGAGCGCGACGGCGCCGACGAGGCTGCCGGTGTCGACGAGCACCGAACCGAGGAGGACGAAGAGCAGCAGGGCGACGGGTCGCAGCGTCACGGGCCCGCTCACGGACCCGCTGGTCGTGCGTGCCATGCGCCTGCCCCCTTCGCCCACTCGCGTCCTGCTCGCGTCATACGTGCCATTGCCAGTTATACAGGCTCGGCCACACAGCCACACAGCCTCGGTCACACAGCTATACGGCCTCGACCACGAGCGGCTGGAGCAGGAGCCGGGGCGCGAGCAACGCTCGGCTGACGGGATCGACGGGGTCCGGGTCGAGCCCGGCGCCCGGCCGCATTTCCACTTCCTCCAGCGGCGCGAGGCCCCCGCAGGTCGCGCACTCCCCTGCGACGCCGAGCTCGGTGCCGCATGTGGCGTGCCGGAACTCACGCCTCGGCAGGGTCCCCGGGACCGTCCGCCCCCACGCGCCGAGCGAGTGCAGCACCGGGTACAGCCCGCGCCCTAGCTCGGTCAGGACGTACTCGTCGCGCGGCGGCGACTCCTGGTAGCGGTGCTTCTCCAGGACCCCGGCGGCGGTGAGCGCCTGGAGCCGGGAGGCGAGGACGGCGCGCGGGATGCCGAGGTGGACGAGGAAGTCGTTGTAGCGGCGCACGCCGTAGAGGGCGTCGCGTACGACGAGGAGCGTCCAGCGTTCGCCGACGATCTCCAGCGCGCGGGCGATCGAGCACTCCTGGGTCGCGTAGTCCTTGCCGAGAGCCATGACCCCACTGTAGCCATTCACCTGCCCTAGGTTCAATGACCGAACCTGCCGTGCTACGTTCATGCCGCCCGGTAAGTTCATTCACTGAACCTAAGACTGGATGAGTCCACCCATGTCTCAGCACCTCCTCGAGCAGACCCCCCGGACCCCCACGGCCGCCCGCCCCGCCGCCACCCTCGCCCTCACGAGCGCGGCGACCGCGGTGACCCTGATGACGTACGCCGCACCGGCGGTCACGCTCGCCGACACCGCCGCGTCCCTGCACACGGGGCTGTCCGCCCAGGCCTGGCTGCTGAACGGCACCCCGCTCGGCCTCGCCGCGCTGCTGCTGGTCGCGGGCAGCCTCGCCGACGACTACGGGCGGCGCCGCGCGTTCATCCTCGGCACCGTCGCCCTCGGCATCACGACGATCCTGGGCGCACTGGCCCCCACCACCCTGCTCTTCACCCTCGCCCGGGTCGCGCAGGGCGCCGCGTCGGCCGCGATCCTCGCCGCGAGCCTGGGCCTTCTGGTGCACGCGTTCCCGACCCCGGCGGGCCGCGTCAGGGCGACCGGCGTGTGGGGCGCGTGCGTCAGCGTCGGCATCGCGGTCGGCCCCCTGGTCGCGGGCTGGGTGGCCCAACTCGCGGACTGGCGCTGGTCCTACGCGGTCCTGGGCGCGGCCGCGCTCCTCGTCTCGGCCTTCGCGCCCCGGGCCCTGATCGAATCGCGTTCACCGCGCGCCGGCCGCCCCGACCTGCTCGGCGCCCTCACCCTCGGCCTCGCGCTGGTCGCCCTCCTCGCCGCGCTCACGCTCGGCCGCGACGGCTGGCTGCGCGCACCCATCGGCGTACTCCTCGCCGCAACTGCCGTACTCCTGGCGGGATTTGTCGCAGTCGAGCGGCGCAGTGCGACACCCATGCTCGACCTCTCGCTGCTGCGCCGGCCCCTCTTCCTCGCCGCCACGGCGGGCGGCCTGTTCACCGGTCTGTCGGTCATCGCGCTCTTCAGCTATCTGCCGACGCTCCTCCAGCACACGATGGGCGTGACCCCGACGGGCGCGGCCGCGCTGTTCGTGCTCTGGTCCGGCACGTCGTTCCTCGTCGCGCTCCAGACGCGGCGCCTGGCGGGCCGGGTCTCGCCCCGCCAACAACTGGCCGTGGGTTTCGCCCTGCACGCGCTGGCCGTCGCCACGATGCTGGGCGCGGCGGGCTCGGGCCTGTGGACCCGACTGCTGCCGGGCCTCGTCATCTCCGGCATCGGCAGCGGACTCCTCAACGCCGCGCTGCCGCTGCTCGCCGTCGAGTCGGTCCCGGCCGGACGCGCGGCGATGGGCTCGGGCGCCAACAACACGGCCCGCTACATCGGTTCGGCCGCCGGGGTGGCGCTGATGATCGCGGTGTCCACGTCGACCGGCTCGTCGGCGCACGCGCTGGCCGGGGGCACGAACACGGCACTGATCGCCTCCGGTGTCCTGGCCCTGGTGGCGGCGGGAGTGCTGCTCGCGCTGCGGGACCGTCGCCCGGCGCCCGCGCAGAACTGAACCCGCGCCCCCGCTGCGGGGGTTCTCCCCACCCCGCACACGGGCGCCACTCCCATGGGCGCACACGACCCAAGTCCATAGCGTGAACCGGGAGTTCACGCGAAGGGGACGAGGGGATCAGGGGACATGTGGAAGCTGGCCAGGCGCACCATCCGGTATCGGGGGAAGAGCCTCACGGCCACCTTCCTCGCGCTCTTCCTCGGCACGGTCACCGTGATGACCTGCGGCGGCCTGCTGGAGACCGGCGTACGCAACAACGCGCCCGCCCAACGGCTCGCGCGGGCCGACCTCGTGGTGACGGGCGACCGATCGGTGGCACCACCCAACAAGAGCGACGACACCGAGGACCCGGCCGTCATGCCCGAGCGGGTGCCGGTGCCCGCCGCGGCGCTCGCCCGGGTGCGGGGCGTCGAGGGCGTCCGCGAGGCCGTCGCCGAGCGGACCTTCGACGCGGCGCTCGTCCGGGACGTACGAGGAGGCGGGGCCGCGCCGGTGAAGGCGCAGGCGCACGGCTGGGCCTCGGCCGCCTTCGCGCCGTACGGGATCGTCGAGGGCACGGCGCCTGCCCAGGACGGCGAGGTGGCGCTCGACGCCGGGACGGCGAAGGCCGCGGGCGTCGGTCCTGGCGACGAGGTCCGGATCGCGGCCGGGGACGGTACGCGGCAGTACACCGTGAGCGCGGTGGTGGAGGCCGGCCAACAGAGGGCCCACCAACAGAAGGCTCACCAACAGAACACCCGCCAACAGCAGACCCAGCAGCACATGGACCGGGCCGCACTGTTCCTCTCCGACGACCGGGCCGCGGCACTCGCCCCGGCGGTCGCGGACATCGCCGTGCGCACGGAGTCCGGCGCGGACCTCGGTGACGTACGCGACCGGGTCGCCGCCGCGCTCGACGGGCAGCCGCTCAAGGTCGTGTCCGGCGACGGCCGGGGCACCGTGGAGTTCCCCGAGGTGCTGACCGGCGGCAGCGATCTGGTCGCGCTGGCCGGGGTGTTCGGCGGCATGACGACCATCGTCGCGATCATGGTGGTGTCCGGGACGGTCGCGCTGTCGGTGGGCCAGCGGCGCCGGGAGTTCGGGCTGCTGCGGTCCATCGGCTCGACGCAGCGCCAACTGCGGCGGATGCTGCTGACCGAGACGCTGATGGTTGCCGTGGCCGCGGCGGGCGCGGGCTGGTTCGCGGGACCGCCGGTGGGCCGGTGGCTGTTCGGCGAGTTCCAGGACACGGGCTTCGTCTCCGACTCCGTGACGTACGCGCAGGGCTGGATCCCGGCCGTGGCCGCGGGCGGCGCGCTGCTGATCACCGCGCTCATCGGAGGCTGGCTCGGCGCCCGGCGCGGCGTGAACGTCAAACCGGTGGAGGCACTGCGGGAGGCCGAGGTGCAGCTGCGCTGGGCGCACCCGCTGCGGATCGTCCTGGCCGTCCTGTTCCTGTCCGGGGCCGCCGCACTGGCGATCCTCACCGTCCTGCTTTTCGACGGGCCGATCGCGGGCAGCACCGCAGGGCCGACCGTGCTGTGCGCCGTCATCGGGTTCGCCCTGCTCGGACCGGGTCTCACCAAGGTGATGGCGTGGCTGATCGGCGGCCCGGTGCGCCGGCTCACCGGAGCCGGCGGGAAGCTCGCCGTCTCGCACGCCCGGGTCCGCGCCGTGCGGATGGCCGCCGCGGTGACGCCGCTGATGCTGGCGACGGGCATGGCCACCGGCAACATCTACCTCCAGACCACGCAGATCGAGGCCACGAACACGGCGTACGCGGCCAACCTCCGGGCGGACGCGGTGCTTTCACCGGCGGCGGGCGGCGTCTCGGACGCCCTCCTCGCCGAGGTCCGCCGCACCAAGGGCGTCGAGGCGGCGAGCGCCTACGCCACGAGCACGGGCTTCATCGACGGAGTGACCGGCGAGGACGGCATCCCGCTGCAAGGCGTCAGCGGGCGTCAAGGCTCGCTCACCACAGCCGTACGACCGGTCACGGGCAGCCTCGCCGCACTCGAAGGCAACACCGTGGCGCTGACCACCGAGCGGGCGCACAAGCTGCACAAGGCAGTTGGCGACAGCTTCACGCTCCGCCTCGGCGACCGCGCCGAGGTCGACGTCCGCATCGTCGCGCTCTTCAAGGGCCACCCCGGTTACGAGACGGCCTTCCTACCCGCAGGTCTGCTCGCGGCCCACACGGACCTGGGGCGCCCCGCGCAGATCCTGGTCCGGGCGCCGGCCTCGGCCGTCCCCGCGCTGGCATCCCTCGCGCCGGGAGTCGACGTCACCGACCGCCACTCGCTGATCGAGGCCAACGCCGAGGACGCGCAGACCCAGGCCTGGATCAACTACCTGCTGATCGCGATGATCGTGGCCTACACCGTGCTCGCGGTGGTCAACAGCCTGGTCCTGTCGGTCGGCAACCGCCGCAGGGAGTTCGCCCTCCAGCGTCTTGTCGGCTCCACGAAGGGCCAGGTCATGAAGATGCTGACCATCGAGGCCCTGATCGTCGCCGCCATCGGCCTGCTGCTCGGCACGGCGGCCGCGAGCACCTCGCTGATCCCGTTCGCCCAGGCCGCGGCGAACACCTGGATGCCGTCCGGGCCTTGGTGGATCTACGGAGCGATCGTCGCCGGCGCCGTCACACTGTCCCTGACCGCCACACTCCTACCGGCCTGGACGGCACTGCGCACCCGCCCGGTGGAGGCGGCCGGCGCCCAGGAGTAAGCGGGGGTTACCCCGCCGCACCGACCGGGTCCCGCGCCAGCACGACTTCGTCCGGCCGCTCGTCACGATCGGCCGGACGGACGTACGTCACCACCAGCGTCACGACGAGGTTGGCGGCGAGCGCGACGATCCCGGCGTTCACCCCGAACACGGGATCGCGCCCGCTGAACACGAGCCCGCACACCACACCGACCCCCACCACGAGCCCGCTCACCGCCCCGACGAAGCTCAACCTCCGCCACACCAGGCCCACCAGCAGCATCGGCACGAGCTGCGCCATCCCCTCGTACGAGATGAGGGAGAGCCGTACGAGGGTGTTGGGCGCGGCATACGTGAGGACGAGCGCGACCGACCCGGCGACCACGACGACGACCTGCGACCCGGCCTTCTGCGCCTGCGAGGACGCACGCCAGCGCGGGAACAGGGACAGCACGCTGCTCCCCCACATCGTCCCGATGACCAGCATGAACACGGCCATCGGCACGATCGACGACAGCGCGGCCGCGACCCCGACGATCCCCACGACCCACGCCGGAAGGGAGTCGACGACGAGCTTGAAGAGCGCGAGGTTCGAGTCGGCCCCGGTGAGCCCAGGAACGACGAACAGGGCCGCCATCCCGAGCAGCATCGGCACGAACAGCAGCACGTTGTAGGCGGGCAGCCACATCGCGTTGCGCCGCAGCGCGTCGGCGCTCCTGGCGCCCAGATACCCGGCGACGGTGGTCGGGAAGATGACGACGGTGAGCGCGTTCAGGAAGGTCGTGGTGGCGAACCACCCTCCCCCGTAAGGCGATCCCCCGCTCCCCGGCAACGTCAGCCACGCACTCTTCTCCTCGACGAGCCGGTCGAGGAACGGCCCGTAGCCCCCGAAGTAGTGCGCGGGAACGTAGAAGGCGAGAAAAGCGAGCGTGACGATGACGAGCAGATCCTTCATCACGGACACCCACGCACTCCCCCGCAGCCCACTCACCACGACGAAGACGGTCGTGACCGCGAAGCCGATGAAATAGGCCCAGTTGAGGCTGACGGCGCCGTACGAGATCGTCGAGACGACGACGCCCATCCCCGTGATCTGCAACTGGATGTAGGGAAGCAGGAAGATCGTCACGAGGACAGCGACGGCGGCACCGAGCCACGGCCGCCGATACCGGTGGGCCACCATGTCGGTGATGCTGACGAGCCCGTGCTGCCGCGCGTACGACCAGAGCAGCGGCCCGACGACGTAGCCGATGGCGTACCCGCAGGACATGTAGGCGACGACGTACAGCACGGGCGCGCCGTAGTTGTACCCCCACCCGGCGGCGCCGAGGTACGAGAAGCTCGTGTACCCCTCCCCCGCCATCAGCACCCACACGAACACGGCCCCCAGCGACCGCCCGCCCACGGACCACTCGGCGAGCCCGCCCCCGCTGCCCCGGCCGCGTACGGCGAGCAGTCCGAGGGCGACGGTGGCGACCATGAAGGCGCCGAAGAGGGTGGTGGCGACGGCGGCGTCACTCATGACCGACCCCGCACGGGGCTCTGGCCCCGCTTGATCCGCTGGTTCCGCTTGATCCGCTGGTCACCGCGCCAGGTGAGCCAGGTGGCGACGGGAGTGAGCAGCGTGGCACCCAGCAGCCACACGAACAGGAACGGCAGCCCGAACACGACGGGTTCGACGCGGTTCACGAAGGGCAGCGCGCCGATGTAGAGCACGAAGGGGACGAGGAGCCAGAGCAGATGGGGCCTTTTGATCACGAAACGGCAGCCTAACGGGGACGCCCTGTCTATCGGGGGCTCATCCTGCTCAGCTTCCCCCACACCACGAGCCGGTACTTGGACGTGAACTCGGGCGTACAGGTGGTGAGGGTGATGTAGTAACCGGGACTTCCATACCCGGCCCCCGACACGACGCGACTCCGCGGCACGGGATCGATGACACCCCCGTCACCGGCCGAGGTCTGTGCGAGCGTCTTGTCGACGACGTACGTGTACGTGGCGGTCTTCGTCCCGACGGTGAGGGTGTCGCCGGGGCGCAGCCGGTTGATGTACCGGAAGGGCTCCCCGTGCGTGTTCCGGTGCCCCGCGAGCGCGAAGTTCCCGGCGCCGCCGGGCTGGGCGGTGCCCGGGTAGTGGCCTACGTAGCCGTGGTTGAGGACGGCGGACTTGCTGATCCCCTGGGCGACGGGGGCGCGGAGGCCGAGGCGGGGGATGCCGAGGACGGCGTAGGCCTGGTCCCAGTTGGGGCGGGGGGCGGGTTTGGGGCGGGGGGTGTTCGGGGTGCCGGTGGGATCGGCGGTACCGGCGACAGGCTCGGTGGACTCAGGGGACTCGGTGGACTCATCGGGCTCGACGGAACCGCCCGAGGACTGATGTCCCCACTGCCGCTCCAGGGCCTGCACCTGCCGGTCGGCGCCGGCCCTGGCCTGCCGGTTGGTCCACCACAACTGGTGCACGACGAGCAGCAGCACGACGAGGCCGAGGGTGACGGCGACCTCGGCACCGTTCCACAGCACGCGGCGGGTGGCGGATCTGCGGGTCCGCCCTTGGGTGACGACAGCAGGCCGATCGGTACGCATACGCTGCAACAGCACGCGCGCAAGATAGATCGCGGGGCGCGAACTCACCAGAGGCAGCACACGGAAGCCGTGGTTGCGCCCGACCGCCCGACCCACGCCCGGGAGCCGTGGTCGCGCCCGACCCGATCGGGCGGGTCCCTCGCCAAGGTTCCGGCAGTACGGTGTCCCCCATGCGCCCCGACACCCCTGCCACGCCCGCCGAGACCGACCGTGCGAACCATGTCGCGGAAGCCGAGCGCCTGGAGCGCACGGCGGCGATGTACCCGGAGGACGCCGAGCACCTGCTCCTCCAGGCCGCGGCCCACTACGAACTGGCCGAGGCCCGCGACCGCGCGACGGCCCTCTACGACGGCCTGCTGTCCGCCGAGGCCTCCCGGTCCCCGGCCCAGTCACCCGCCCTGATCCGCGCGCTCAAGGCGGCGAACCTGTGGGAGTACGGTCACGAGGCGGAGGCCCAGGCGATCATCACGGGTGTCCGCACGGCGGCACCGCGGGACCCGGCGCCGTGGGTGATCGTGGCGGAGTCCCTCGAATCCCACGACGAGCTGGAAGAGGCCCACGCCACATTCACGGAGGCGCTGGACCTCCTGGTCCCGGAGTCGGAACGGGCCGCGGGCGGCCCCGGCATCCCCCTCGCCAAGCACGCCCTCCTCCTCGGCCGCCACCGGGTCCGCCGCCTCCTCGCGATCGACCACGACTCGTGGGACGCCCTCGCCGACGAGGTCAACCGCGCCTCCGTCTCCCTGGACGAACTCCACGACCCGAAGCGCGTCTGGGCCCTCGGCTCGGAGAACCCGGCGGAGTTGGCAGCCGAAATCGCCCGCCTCCGCGCGGAGTTGGGCTCGTACCGGGAGGCACTGTCCCGCCCCTTCCCGGTGGCGGTCCTGCACTGGCCGTCCCCCGAATACACGGAACTCCTGTCGGCGTACCCGTCCCTCTCCGCCGAATACCCTTCGTACGAGGCCCATTTGGCCTCCCTGGAATCCTCCCTCCGCGACCTCTCCACCTCCGGCACCCCCAACGTAGGCATCGTCACAGGCACGGTCCCCTCCTACGAGGCCTTCGCGGCGTCAGAGGGCTCTTCACCGGAGGACGTATCGCTGCTGCCGCAGTACGCGACGACGTTGGCGGCACGGGGGCGTGCGGTGGGGTGGCCTCCGGCTGGTGGGGCGGAGTGCTGGTGTGGGTCGGGGGTGGCGTATGGGGAGTGCCACGGAGTTGGAGCGTAAAGCCCGCGGCGCTGGGCGATTCGGCTAGAGCCCCTGGCTCCTGTCAGCCCAGCGCGATCGGTGCTGCATCAGGAACGCTACGTCTATGCGGTGTCGAGGCCTCTCGACATGGAGCCTCCCCACCACTTGCCGGGTAAAGCCATCGACGATGTCCAAGTCATCGGTGATCAGTAGCGCCCCGTTGTCGAACCTGACGTGGCAGTTCGGGCAAAGGCAAAGGATGTTAGAAGCCACATCGGGACCGTGATGCGGTTCACCTAGAGCGTGTATATGCGCCCCTTCGCTATACCGCTCTCCATCCGCTCCCACGACCACAGGGATTCGACACACCTGGCAGGTATTGGCGTAGATCGACTTGACCTTGCGCGATGCCCTGGTGTTGCGGACCCGCCGCTGGGACGTGACGTAGCGAGCCGTCGCCCGCTCCAACTCCGTCATGTCGGGGTCCAGCTCAACTTCCACGTCCGCTGGAACGCTTTCACCGAGATCCCTGACAAGGCGGAATTGCCACATCAGGTGACCCTGCGCAGTTCGCGAGCACCAATGGTCCTCTACACGGTAGAGCCCCGCATAACTATAACCGCCCCTGGCTTTACCGCTACGAATATCCAAGCCGCGAACGAAACGTACGGGGAGCCCTTCGTTCCGATTGAGAACTAGCCCCGCGTTGCGCCCTATGAGTTCCTGATCCTTGGTTATGTGACCGTCCTTATCTGGATCGCCACCCATCGCCGTGTAAATCACGACGTCCCCTTCATCCCTATCTGCCGCATAGCCACCGCTTGCGACGATTGAGTCCACGCCCTCGTGTGCTGTGCCGGAGATGCCACGACCGCGGAAGCGGTGGACGCCAGCAGCGTGCAACTCGGTGTGCCCCTTGAACCACTGGCCAGGAATCACCCCCGGCGGAGGGCCGAAGTAGATGCTTTTGGAGGGTTGGCGTGAAGAGGTAGGCATGCCGGCACTCTGACAAGTTGCAGCATGCAGTTCAGCTACTTTGGGCTCAATTTGGCGACAGTCGATCACTTCAGGGCTGAAATCAGTCGTTGGCTGCCAGGGCTCGCCTGGCATCACCTACCCCTTGACTGTCAGTGGCTCTTGCTAGAACTGAGCCACTACCGATCTGCGATCGAGAGCACCCAGGGGGACAGATGGCCAAGCCACACCAGTCAGGACCGCTCGAGCCAGGGGTACACGAGAGGCTCATCACCCGAGCTCTTCGAGGCGACATGATGCGGCTCCAGGCTGCGGGCTGGAAGGCCATCGAAGGAGAGGTGACCACGGAGTCAACTCCGCACGTCCTGGCACATCATCTCGGCGAAGCAATCGGTCGGCGCCTCCAACAACTGCCACACGACCAGCAGGTCGCGACAGCCAACACGATCATGGCTGCCTTGGAGTCGGCAGCCCCCTCGGACGACTCATATGCGGACACGCAACAGATTGAGGACGGCCCGCATCAGCTGCTCGCCCTCGCCAAGCAAGAGGCGCCCGGGGTCTATGCGGTGCGCCCGCTGACACCACTCTCTGAAACGGCCCTCATTACGAACTCGCCCGAAGATCCCAGCCTCGGAGCGGAGCTCAGGGCTGAACTAGCCGTGGCCGACCGCATCGACCTCCTCTGCGCCTTCGTGAAGTGGTACGGCATCCGCGTGCTGGAGAACTCCCTACGCGAGGCCGCCGCACGCGGTGTACCCATCCGTGTCGTCACCACGACCTACATGGGTGCCACCGACCGCCGCGCCCTGGACCGTCTCGTTCGCGACTTCGGTGCCGAGGTGAAGGTGAACTACGAGACACGGTCCACGCGGCTGCACGCCAAGGCCTGGCTGTTTCGCCGGAACAGTGGATTCGACACCGCCTACGTCGGCAGCTCGAACCTCTCCAAGTCCGCATTGCTCGACGGACTTGAGTGGAACGTACGGCTGTCGTCGGTGGCTACACCTGCCGTCTTGAAGAAATTCGAGGCGAGCTTCGACTCGTACTGGAACGACATTTCCTTCGAGACCTACGACCCCGACCGCGACGCCGCCAAGTTGGACGAAGCGCTCGGGGTGGCTGGCGGCTCAACGTCTGGCGATGACCTCAAGATCAGCCTCTCCGGGCTGGAGGTCCGGCCCTATCCGCATCAGGCCGACATGCTGGAGCGCCTTCGTGTAGAGCGCGAAGTGCGGGGCCATGACCACAACTTGTTGGTCGCAGCCACAGGGACGGGGAAGACCGTCATGGCCGCCCTGGACTTCCGCAACCTTCATCAACAGTGGGGTGGCAAGGAGCATCCGCGGCTCCTCTTCATCGCGCACCGCAAGGAGATCCTGAAGCAGTCGCTGCGTAAGTACCGAGAGGTGCTCGACGACGCCTCGTTCGGCGAGCTGCTCTTCAGCGGCGAACTCCCCCGCGACTGGAAGCACGTCTTCGCCAGCGTCCAGTCCCTCACCGACCAGCGACTCGACCAGTTCAGCCCCGAGCACTTCGACATCATCGTCGTCGACGAGTTCCATCACGCCACGGCCACGACGTATCGCCGCGTACTCAACCACTTCAAGCCCAGGCAGCTTCTAGGACTCACCGCCACCCCGGAGCGGGCGGATGGGCTCAATGTGCAGAGCGAGTTCTTCGGTGGTCGCATCGCCGCCGAGATGCGGCTCTGGGAAGCCCTCGATAACGACCTCCTCTGTCCGTTCCACTACTTCGGTGTCCCTGACGGAACCGACCTGAGCCGCCTCAGCTGGCGTTCCGGAACGTACGACCAGAGTCAGCTCGGCGAACTCTTCTCGGCGGACCACGCCCGCGCCCGTATCGTCATCAAACAAATCCGGGACAAAGTGTCCGACCCGGGGAGCATGCGGGCGCTCGGCTTCTGCGTCTCTCGCAAGCACGCTCACTTCATGGCCAAGTGCTTCCAAGAGGCCGGCTTCCAGGCCAAGGCGCTGGACAGTGAGTCGAGGCCTGAGGTCCGGGAGCAAGCTCTAGATGACCTCAAGTCAGGGAGGATCCAAGTCCTCTTCTCCGTCGACCTCTTCAATGAGGGCCTGGACATTCCTGACGTCGACACGTTGTTGCTCTTGCGCCCGACGAGTAGCGCCACCGTGTTCCTCCAGCAGCTCGGCCGCGGCCTCCGCCGCACACCGAACAAGCCGGTTCTGACGGTCTTGGACTTCATCGGGCAGCACCGCGCCGAGTTCCGGTTCGAGGAGCAGTTCCGCGCGATGACGAACCTGTCGCGTAACCGCCTCCTTGAGCACGCCGAGCACGACTTCCCACAGTTGCCCTCTGGCTGCCAGATCATCCTTGAGGGGAAGTCCAAGGACCTGGTGCTGGACAACATCCGCACGCAGATCAAGGCCACGATTCAGACGCTGGCTAAGGAGGTCAGCGCCTACAGCACTCCACGCCTCGCCGACTACTTGAGGGAGAGCCGACGCGAGATCAAGGAGTTGTACAAGTCCAGCAACTCGTGGACCACCGTCCTACGCCGAGCTGGGCTTGCAGACACCTCCGAACAATCAGGGGAGAGCGACTTGCTGAAGCGCGTCCACGCGTTCCTCCACGTCGACGACCCAGAACGTGCGGCGGCCTACAAGCGTGTCCTGGGCGACGATGCACCTGTCTACGAGGCCCTGAACGCGACGGACAAGACGTTCGCACGCATGCTGTTCTTCACCCTGTGGGACAAGGCCGGGGGCTTCAGCTCCTACGAAGAAGGCCTGGCATCGCTGCGCGGGCAGACGGCCCTACGCGATGAGTTGCGCCAGGTACTCGACTACGTAATGGACGAGGCCGACCACTTCCCCATCCCGCTGGAAGGCCCGCACGCGCATCTGCCCCTGAAGATCCACAGCGCATACAACCGCTCAGAGATCCTGGCTGCCCTCGGCGTAGCCCGGTTCGGCGGCCAGATGCCCGGATCATTCGCCCAGGGCGTCCTATGGGATGAGGCCAACCAGACGGACACGCTCCTGATCACCCTCGAAAAGAACGAGAAGGACTTCTCTCCCACGGTCCGTTACAAGGACTACGCCCTGAGTCCAAGCCTCTTCCATTGGGAGTCGCAGAACGCGACCGCAGACACTTCCCGTACCGGGATGCGCTACAAGCAGCACGCCCAACGCGGAAGTCACATCCTCCTCTTCATGCGTCGCTACAAGGACACAGACACCGGCAAGGCGCAGCCATGGATGCTGCTCGGCCCGGCTACGTACGAGTCCCACTCCGGAAGCAAGCCCATGTCCATCACATGGCGTCTCCACCACGAACTTCCTGCGGACGTGTGGACATACGCGTCGGCCGTTGCCTAGCTAATGCCCGTCCCTCGTTGACGAGTTGGCACGGCAAGTGCCAACTCATCTACGCGTACGCATCTCGCTCTCGCAACGCAGTTCGGCGCTCTCCACCACCTCATCTACGTCGAGCCCGTGTGCGTCAGCCCAGCACAGCATGTCGGCGATGACCTCGACCGCCGTCTGCCCGGACAACCCGAGCAGCGCGGCCGCTCGATCAACGTTCGCATGCGCCAGATGACCTTTCGCGTCGACGAGCCCAGTGGCCAACTCACACCAGACCACCTTCCGGTCAGCCTTGAGGAGAACGCCCCAGCGGTCCGTCACGGCGTCGACGAGGCGCATGCCTCGACCGGTCTCCGAGTCGAGCGCCCCGACCAGCAGCGTCGGAAGCGCCCGCAAGTCCGGGTCCAGTACCTCAATGCGTAGGTACGTGCCGCTCATGGAGAGCGTCAGCTCTGTAGGCGTCCCGGGCCCCACGTGCCCGATGACGTTCGCCACCATCTCGGTCACGCAGAGCTCTACCGCTTCATCCAGGTGATTCAGGCCCCACAACCTCAGGTGCATCCGCGCGATGCGCCGCAGGGGCGCCAGCTCCTCAGGCTCGGCCGCGAAGGCCAGGCTCCAGGGCTTGCGGAGCATGCAGTGTTGCTGGATCACGAGCACTCCCTCTCCATTGAGGTTCACGACCGCTGGGGCGCCATGCACCAACTGCCGGCGACGCTCAGCGAGTTCATTGCTCTCGACACGCTTCCAATCGCACTACCAGAGTGACGTCGAAGCATCCCTACTTGCAATTTGCAGTACGGGATTCCCACCTTCGAGTGATTGGCAAGCACGGGCGTTGGCGCGGAGACTGATCCTCGCTAGCGAGGAGGGTGTCGAGATGGCTGGATCTCCGACTGCACGACGTCGGCGACTGTCGTTTGAGTTGAAGAGGCTTCGTGAGTCAAGTGGCATGACCTGCGCGCAGGTTGGAGCCGCGGTGGACTGGAGCGGCTCCAAGGTGAACCGGATGGAGACCGGTCACGGGCGGGTTCAACCGTCCGACGTGGAGGCACTTTGTCGGCTCTACGAGACCACCGACGAGCTGCGGGAGTTCCTGAAGTCCCTTGCGCGGCAAGCCAAGACGAAGGGCTGGTGGCAGGTTCATGGGACAGGCGTCCCGGAGTGGTTCAACATCTACATCGGCCTGGAACAGGAAGCGTCTTCGTTCCGGCAGTACCAGTGCGAGATCCTGCCCGGATTGATGCAGACACCCGCCTATATCCGGGAGTTGCACTTCGCCGGCTCGCACATGAAGCCGGACGACGCTGAGCGAGCTGTCCACGTACGTCTCGAACGCCAGCAGATGCTGACAGGTGAGGACGCCCCGGACACATGGTTCGTGGCCAGCGAAGCGACGCTGCGGAACGTGATCGGAGACCGTGCGGTCATGCGTGAGCAGCTGGAACAGCTGGCGGTGGTAGCGCAATTCCCTTCGGTCACCTTGCAGGTTCTGCCATTCGACGCGAGTACGTACCCTCTGACCGGATCCTTCACGATCCTGGGCTTCCCCGACCAGGAGGACCCTGACGTCGTATATCGAGACGGCATCACCGACGCCACGTACCTCGAAGGGGAGCACCATGTTCGGGAGTACACGAGAGCCTTCGACGGGCTTCGGGCTGCTGCACTGAGTCCGCAACGTTCCCTTCAAATGATCCAAAGCATCACCAAGGAGTACGCACGGTGACGACCAACGCACGCCAGTACACGTCTGGCGAGGACACCCACCAGCTCAATTGGTTCAAGGCGTCCTACAGCAACGGTGCCGGTGGCGAGTGCCTGGAGTGTGCGATGGAGTCCAGCCACTCTGTCCTCGTACGCGACTCCAAGTGCACGGACGGAGCCGTCATCCCCTTCGGCCCCCGCCCCTGGGCCCACTTCCTGCTCTCCCTCCAGGTCCCCGCCCCCCACGCCCCTCGGGCCCAACCGTAGAACCCCCGCCCCGCCGCGCCGGGTTGACGACCAACGCAGGTGCCGGACGGCGCCCCGCCGCGGCCAGCGCCGCACGAATCTCACCCGCCACCCCCTCCGCCCGCCCCCGCAGGTCCTCCGCCGTGATGGCCAGCACCCGCAGCCCCGCGCCGGCGAGGCGGTTGCGCTGCGAGAGGGTGCGGCGCCAGGAGGCCGGGTCCAGGTGGTACTCGCGGGAGTCGACCTCAAGGGCGAGGCCCTCCGCCGGCCAGTACGCGTCCGGGCGGGCCAGGAAGGCGCCGGTCAGGGGGTCGTGGAGGTTCGGGTTCCACAGGGGTTCCGGGAGGGCGTAGGCGTGGATGAGTGCGCGGGCGTCCGCCTCCAGCGGTGAGTGGACGCCCGCCGTCAGGTGGTCCGTCGCCCGCGCCACGTGCGGGGCGTAGCGGCGCCGCGACGCGGCCAGTTCCGCCAGCAGCTCCTCCGGCGTGCAAAAGCCCCGCTGCACCGCCTCCGCAAGGAGCGCCGTCACGTCTCGTTCGCACGCCAGGCCCGGCACCGCGTCCGCCACCGCCCGCGCGACGGCCGCGCAGCGCAGGCCCGCCATCGGGTGGTTCTCCGGCAGGCGCCGCGTGCGGTGCACCTTCACGTACGACGTTCCGCGCGCGCCCGCCCCCTCGTACGGAACCAGTACGTCCACCCACCGCAAGCGCTCCGGGCGCGGGGCCGCGCGGAAACCGTGGGTCGCCAGTGCCGCGTGCCCGGTCAGCAGGGCGTGCTCACCCGCGTACAGGAGCGCCGCGCGCATGCGTTGGCGTGGGGACGGGGTGCCGGAGTGGAGGAGGTGGACCCGCGGCAGCAGCCGCTGCCACGGGCCACCGCGGCGGCAACGGTGGTTCGTGGTCGAGTTCGCGCAGCCGAGTTCCATCAGCTGTTCGCGCGTGAGGAGTTGGTCCTGGGTGAGTGCGAGCGGGTGGCGGGCCAAGGCGCGCACGGAGGCGGTGTGGTTCACGTTGGGTTCGTCCCCGCCTCCGTGCGCGCTCACCTCTCCGTATCCGGCCCGTGGCAGGGCTCGGACCGGACTGTGACGGCTCAGCACCACCGCGTCGCCATTTCGCGTCACAGTCCCGCCGAGGCGTGAGACCCAGATCACATTCTGGGGTGTCACACTCGCGCTCTCGGCTCCGTCACATCTACGTAGCCATCAACAAGGCCCGCGCAGGGCGTACACGAGGAGACCGCCATGGAAGCCCGCCTCAACCCCTTCACCAGCCCCCTCGCCGGGAAGGTCATCAAGCACATCAACTCCGCCGGGAAGGTCGTCGCCGACTCCTCGCTTCCCGCCGCCACGCAGGAGCTCGTGAAGATTCGGGCCAGCCAGATCAACGGCTGCGGGTTCTGCACCGACATGCACACCAAGGACGCCGCCCACGCCGGCGAGACCCAGCAGCGGCTCAACCTGATCGCGGCCTGGCGCGAGGCCACCGTGTTCAGCGACGCCGAGCGCGCCGCGCTCGAAATGACCGAGCAGGGCACGCGGATCGCCGACGCGGCCGGCGGCGTGCCGGACGAGGTGTGGGCGAACGCCGCGAAGCACTACGACGAGGAGCAGCTCCTCGCGCTCGTCTCGCTGATCGCGATCATCAACGTCTACAACCGCATGAACGTGATGGTGCAGATGCCCGCCGGGTCCTACCAGCCCGGCCAGTTCGCCTGACGGACCCAGGGCGTAACCTCACAAATGGGCGGGTCCCGGCCCGCCCACCGGACACCACTCCCGGACACCACTACGCAGGAGGTTCACCCCATGGCCCGCGCCCTCCCCACCGCCCCGATAGCCGCCGCCGGACTCGTCGGGGGTTACGCCACTGCCCGGTTCACCAAGAAGCGGCCGCTGGGCGGGGCCGTGCTCGCCGTGGCCGGGGCCGCCGCCGCGACGCAGTGGAAGCGGACGCGGGGCGGGAAGGTGGCGGGGGCGCTGACGGGTGCGTACGTCGTCGCCTTCGCGGGGTCGCACCCGCTGGCCAAGAAGGTGGGGGCGTGGCCCGCGGTGTTCGGCGTCGCGGGTGCTGTCGCGGCGGCGTCGTACGTACTCGTGGACCGCAAGGCCGTCTGACCTGCTGCTGGCTAAAGGTGCGTCAGGACGTTCACGACCTTGCCCTGCGGGTCCCGTACGAAGAAGCGGCGCACGCCCCACTCCTCGTCCCGCAGGTCGTGGACGATCTCGGCGCCCGCGGCGCGCATCGCCGCGTAGACCGCGTCGACGTCGTCCACCTCCACGCTGATGTCCGGCACCACCGGGGCCGTCGCCTCGTGCGTGAAGAACTGGATCTGGGCCGTGGGGTCGGAGGGTGAGACCAGGGTCATGATCCAGCCCATGTTCATGGCCACGCGGAAGCCGAGCGTTCCGTAGAAGTCGCGGTTCGTCTCCATCCCCGTCTCGTCGGGCACTTCCACATTCGGGACTGCTCGGCGGATGTGGGGGTGCACGTGGGGGTGGGTGTGCGTCTCGTCGGTCGGCATGGGTGTCATCGTCCCCGGAATGTGGTTCTGTACGCGCCCGGCGACACTCCCAGCACCGTCTGGAAGTGCTGTCGCAGCGATGTCGCGGAGCCGAAGCCCGTCTCCGCCGCCACGCGGTCCACGGTGTGGTCCGTCTGTTCCAGCAACTCCCTCGCCCGGTCGACCCGTTGGCGGTTCAGCCAGGTCATCGGGGTCAGGCCGGTCTCCTCGCGGAAGCGGCGGTTGTACGTGCGGATGGACATGGCGTCGCGGGCCGCCAGTTGGGCCAGTGTGAGGGGGTCCGAGAGGCGGCCCAGTGCCCACTCGCGTGAGCGGGACGTCGACGTCGAGCCGGCCGACTCCTCCAGTGGCACCGGGCGTTGGATGTACTGCGCCTGGCCGCCCTCCCGGTGCGGGGGCACCACCGTGCGGCGCGCCAGCTCCGCCGCCACCGCCGCGCCGTGGTCCTCGCGGATCATGTGCAGGCACAGGTCGATGCCCGCCGCCTCCCCGGCGGAGGTCAACACCCGCCCCTCGTCTACGTAGAGGACGTCCGCGTCGACCGTCACCGACGGGAACGTGCGGGCGAAGTGGGCCGAGGACATCCAGTGCGTCGTCGCCCGGCGGCCGTCGAGGAGGCCCGCCGCCGCCAGGACGAACGAGCCCGTGCAGATCGATGCCACGCGGCCCCGGTCGCGGGCCGCCGTCAGTGCGGCCGCCAACTCCTCGTCCAGGCCGCCTGGTTCGAGCTGCTCGTCCAGCTCGTGCGAGGCCGGAACGAGGACCGTGTTCGCCGCCGCCACCGCCTCCAGGCCGTGCTCCGCGTAGACCGGGAAGTCGGCATCCGTGCGGATGCGGCCGGGGCGGGGCGCGCACGTCGTCACCTTGTAGAGGCGCTCACCCGTGGCGGGATCGCGGGCCGTACCGAAGAGCTGGTGGACCAGGCCGAGCTCCATGGGCAGGACACCGTCCCGTACGAGGACCGCGACGGAGGTCGGGGCGGGCGCGCGTCGACCGTCGTTGAACCTCATGGCCAAATCCTTCCACGCCATGCCCATCCGGCCATCCCCGCCATCCCGGCCATCCCGGCCACCCGGGCCACCCGGGCCATCCAGCGGCGGGCCTCCTCGCCGCCTGTCAAGCCCCGCCGGCGATTGAGGCGCGGGGTCCGGGGCAGAGCCCCGTGGCCTGAGGGCGGGCGACCGACACACGCGGGGAACCCCGGCCACCCGACCCACCCCCGGCCGGACCGGCCCTACGCCCCCAGTGCCCGCGACACCGTGAAGATCAGCAGGCCCGCCAGGGAACCCACCACCGTGCCGTTGATCCGGATGAACTGGAGGTCGCGGCCGATGTGGGCCTCGATCTTGCGGGTCGTGTGCTCGGCGTCCCAGCCCGCGACCGTGTCCGTGATGAGGGACGTGATCTCCGTGCGGTACGTCGTGACGACGTAGACCGCGGCGCCCTCCACCCAGCCGTCGATCTTGGAGCTGACATCCGGCTCCTCCGCCATCCGGTGGCCCAGCGAGAGCAGCGACGCCCGTACGCGAAGGCGCAGCTCGCTCTGCTCGTCCTCGGCCGCCGCGACGATCATCTGGCGGACCGCGGACCAGGCCGACGCGATGATGTCCTGCACCTCGGGGCGGCCCAGGATCTCCGACTTCAGGCGCTCCACACGGTCCCGGGTCCCGGAGTCGGCCTGAAGGTCGGCGGCGAAGTCGGAGAGGAAGCGGTCGAGGGCGCCGCGCGCGGGGTGCTCGGGCATGTCGCGCATCTCCGTCACGAAGCGGAGGAGCTCCTTGTAGACGCGCTCGCCGACGCGCTTGTCGACGAAGCGGGGCGTCCAGCCAGGGGCGCCACCCTCCACCGCGTCCATCACCGAGTCCGAGTGCAGCACCAGCCAGTCGTGCGCGCGGGCGCACACCAGGTCGACGACGCGCTTGTGGCCGCCGTCCGCCACCACCTTCTCCAGCATCTTGCCGAGGCCCGGCGCGATCTCCGCGTTGTCCGCGCGGCGCGTGATCGCCTCACCGACGATCGCCTGCACGTCGGAGTCGCGCAGCACGGTCAGGGCGCCCCTGAGCGCCGTCGCGAGCTCCGCCGTCACCCGATCGGCGTGCTCCGGCTCCGCGAGCCACGAACCGAGGCGGCTGCCGATGCCGACGGCGCGCAACCGGTCCCGTACGACATCGCCCGACAGGAAGTTCTCGCCGACGAATTCGCCGAGCGACACCCCCAGCTGGTCCTTCTTGGTGGGGATGATCGCCGTGTGCGGAATACGCAGGCCGAGCGGGTGGCGGAACAGGGCGGTGACCGCGAACCAGTCGGCCAGCGCACCGACCATGCCCGCCTCCGCGGCCGCCGCGACGTAACCCGTCCAGGCGCCCGCGCCCGCGTGCTCCGCCCATGTGGCCAGTACGTAGACGAGCGCGACGAAGACCAGCAGCCCGGTCGCCATCAGCTTCATCCGGCGCACACCGCGCCGCTTCTCCTCGTCCGCCGCGGTGAACTCGGCAACGAAGCGGCGGGTGGGGTGGGCGGGGCCGGCAGGGCGTGTGGGGCCTGGGGGCGCGGCGGTTCCAGGGGCTCCGGGGGTTCCGGCGGTTCCGCCCGGGGTGGATTGGTCCGGTGTGGCGCGGGAATGCTGCTCGTTGTCCGGTTCAGAACCCTCGATCGCCTTATGCGTCACTTCGGCCTCTTCGACCGCCCTGCTCGCCCGGGTGCCCGCGGCCCCGCTCTCGGCGCCGCCCGCCCCTTGCGCCCCGCGCTTCACGTCGCCGTCCACTCAGCCCACTCCGCATCGGTCATCGGCCCGACTCGTCGACTTCGACTCGACTGTCATTCGCCTCACACATTGTCCCCTCCTGACCTACTCCCGGAACGAACCAAAGGTTCCCGGCGTCTACCTGTCCGGAGGGGGGCCAGTGTCGGCCTCCACCCGCCCCATGACGCATCATGGGTTCATCACATCGGAGCCTCGGGCTCCCCCTGCCCGAGGAGACACACACCGCATGACCAAGCGTCACGGTTATGCCTTGTTGACCGCACTTGTCGCGGTCGTCGTGGTGATCTCTGCCGCCATCTACGTGGGCTTCTCCGGAGTCTTCGGCGGCGACGACGACATACAGGCCGGCGGCGCGCACCCGCGCAGCTCCGCCGCCCCCGCCTCCACCGGTACGTGGGCCGGCACCTGGTCCGCCTCTCCCGCCGGCGGGGAGCCCGGCACGGAGACGAACGGGTTCTACGGTCACTCCATCCGGAACATCGTGCACACCACCGTCGGTGGCAACGCGGCGCGCATCACCCTGTCGAACCTGTACGGGCAGTCGCCGCTGCGCATCACGCACGCGTCGATCGCCGTGGCCTCGGCGCCCAACAATCCGACGGCCCTGTCCGACACTATGCGGCGCCTGACGTTCTCCGGGAACTCCTCGGTCGTCATCCAGCCCGGCCGGCAGGTCGTGAGCGACGCGCTGCGGATCACCGTGCCGAGCGACTCGGACATGCTGGTCACCACGTACTCGCCGACGCCGTCGGGCCCTGTCACGTACCACCCGCAGGCCCGCCAGATGTCGTACGTGGCCCGGGGCGACCGCACCGAGGAACCCAGCGGCACGCTCTACAACCAGCAGAGCCCGTACTGGCGCTACCTCAGCGCCGTCGACGTGCTCAGCAACGAGGCGCAGGGCACCGTCGTCGTCATCGGCGACTCCCTCACGGACGGCATCACCTCCACGATGGGCGCCAACCGCCGGTGGACGGACATACTCGCCGAGCGGCTGCGCACGGAGTCGGGTGCGCCGCGCTACGGCGTCGTGAACCAGGGCATCAGCGGGAACCGGATACTGGCCGACGGGTTCGGCCGGCCCGCGAACAACCCGAGCGGGCTCTCCCGCTTCGAGCGGGACGCGCTCAGCCGCTCCGGGGTGCGTGCCGTCATCATCGACCTCGGCATCAACGACATTCTGCGTACGCCGCAGCAGACCGATCCCGCGAAGATCGTGGGCGGGCTGCGGGAGATGACGCGGCAGGCGCATGCGCGGGGGTTGCGGGTGGTCGGGGCGACGCTCATGCCGTTCCAGGGGCACCCGGGGTATCGGCCGAACCTTGAGGCGGTTCGGCAGTCCGTGAACGGGGAGATCCGTTCCGGGAAGGTCTTCGACAGTTACGTCGACTTCGATCGGGCGTTGCGGGATCCGTACAATCCGCGGCGGCTGCTTGACCAGTACGACTCGGGTGACCATCTGCATCCGAGCGATGCGGGGTACCGGAAGATGGCGGAGGCGCTTGACGTGGCGTCGCTGCGGGGGTCGACCGGGGCGGAACTCTAGCCTCCGGCGGTCACCGGGAGCGTCCTCCCACGCCACGGGGCTCCGCCCCGGACCCCGCGCCTCAAACGCCGGCGGGGCTGGAAAGGCCTGCTCAATCGCCGCAGGGGCTTAATATGCGCGGCTCCGTCAGCCACGTCGCCTTGGGCGCTCTGCCGCCTTGGGCGGCAGGGTGGGCAAGGCGGCGCCACGGTGCGGCGCGCCCATGACGCGGGCCCAGGACCCGGTACCGGCCCACCCGGGGACCCGGTCAGTCGCGTCCCCGGCGTCGGTCGTGGCGGTCCTCCCAGCGGTCGAGGTGGTCCTCGATGGCCTCGCGGTGGCGCTCCAGGCGGTCCTGGTGGAGCTGATGGTGACGGCCCCGCCGTTCCAGCTTCTCGCGGCGGCGGTCCTCCTTGAGGCGTTGGCGTTCCGCACGGGTGACCTTGCGTTCCACGCCGACGCCGCCCCAGAAGGCGAAACCGGTGACCACCACACGTGGCGCGCCCGGGTCACCCGGCACGCCCTCCTCGCTGTGGTCGAAGCCGCCCATGATGCCGATGCCGCGCACCACGACCTCCACGCCCGGTGGCACGACGACGTTCATGCCGCCCATGACCGCCACGCAGTTGATCACGACCTCGCGCGCCTCGAAGTCCGCCTCGCGCAGATCGAGCTCGCCGCCACCCCAGAACGCGAAACAGTTGAACCGCCGCGGCGCCGTCCACCGCCCCTTGCGCTGGAACCCGGACATGATCCCGACGCCCCACGTGGAACTCGCCTCGCCCCGGATCCGCGAAGCCCAGTCGACGGCCCCCTCCGGCAGCGGCTCCTTCACGAAACTCACGGCCCCAGTAGAGCCTGCTCCCACCGGCAGGTCCTTCGTCAGCGGGGCCAACTCACCGTACGTACGCGCCTGATACACCGCGTCGAGCCGCTCGCCGAACTCCTCCATGTCGAGCCGGCCCTCCGCGAGGGCGTCCCGCAGCCGTTCGGCGACCAGTTCACGGTCGGCGTCGGAGGCGCGGAGTTCAGGGACCGGGGGCGTAGAGCCGGATTCGTCCGTCATAGGGGTCAGCGTACGGACGACTGCCGTCAAGGCGCTACGGAGGTGTCCCTCGCGTACATCCGCGCGATGACCGCCTCGATGTCCGGCTCGCGCACCGACAGGTCGGCCAGCGGGTAGCGTTCGGCGATTCGCGCAACCAGCGGCGCCGCCGACTGCCCGGCCGGGAACGCCAGCCACTGCCGCGCCCCCTCCACCTTCACGACCCGCGCGAACTCCACGTCCAGCGGCGGTAGTTCACGCTCCAGGTCCACGACGAGCGTGCGCTCCGCCGCCGCGCCGCCCGTCGCGTGCAGGCCCTCCAGCTCGCCGTCGTACATGAGCCTGCCGTGGTCGATGACCATCACGCGGCGGCACAGCTGCTCGATGTCGGTGAGGTCGTGCGTCGTCAGGAGGACCGTCGTGCCGCGGTCGGCGTTCAAGTCCCTCAGGAATCCGCGTACTTTGACCTTCGAGACGACGTCGAGGCCGATCGTCGGCTCGTCCAGGTACAGCACCTCGGGGTCGTGCAGCAGCGCCGCGGCGATGTCCCCGCGCATCCGCTGCCCGAGCGACAGTTGACGTACCGGCGCGTCCAACAGATCGCCCAGTTCGAGGAGTTCGACGCATCGGTCCAGGTTCTCCGCGTAGCGGCTCTCCTCGATGCGGTACATGCGGCGCATCAGGCGGTACGAGTCGATCAGCGGGAGGTCCCACCACAGTGTCGTCCGCTGTCCGAAGACCACGCCCATGCGCTGGGCCAGGCGCGCCCGTTCGCGTGACGGGTCGATGCCCGCGACCCGCACGCGTCCCGCGCTCGGGGTCAGGATGCCCGTCAGCATCTTGATGGTTGTTGATTTCCCGGCCCCGTTCGGCCCGATGTAGCCGACCATCTCGCCGCGCCGCACGCTGAAGCTCAGCGAGTCCACGGCCCGCACTTCACGCCGCTCCCGCCGCATGAAGCCCGTCTTGCGGCGTACGTCGAAGACCTTCTCGACCTCGTCGAGCCGGATGAACTCGTCACCTGTGGGCGCCACTTCAACTCCCCGTGCTGCGATACGTACGAAGCGCCGCCCGCCAGGCGAACAGCGCGAGGGCCAGACACGCGGCCGCGACCAAGGGCGGCGCGAACGCCACCCAGCGCGGCAGGTCGAGCGGGTAGGGGCGGCCCAGGATGTAGAGGCCGGGCAGCCAGTTCACGAAGGCCAGCGGCAGCACGAACGTGACACCGCGCAGCAGCGAGTCGCCGAAGACGGTGGGCGGGTAGCTGAGCATGGCGTTGCCGCCGAACGTCGCCGCGTTCTGCACCTCGGACGCGTCCTGCGCGACGATCTGGAAGGCCGCGCCCGCGATGAACACGGCCACGAAGATGGCGCCGCCGCTGACCACCAGGACCGGCACGAGCAGCACCTTCAGCGGCGTCCACGTCACGTCGATCGCCGTGAGAGCCCACCCCAGCACCACCACGCCCTGGGTCACCCGCCCCAGCCTGCGCAGCGCGAACCGGTCCGCCGCGACCTGCGCGAGCACCGGCGCCGGCCGCACCAGGAACGTGTCGAGCGTGCCGTCCCGCACCCGCTGCCCGAGCCGCCCCACCGACCCGAACGCCAGATCCGCGAGACCGAAGGACGTGCCCGCCGCCCCGTACAGGAAGGCGATCTCCGCGAGCCCGTACCCGCCGAGCCGGTCGACCTGCGAGAACATCAGCAGGATCCCGACGAACTCAAGGCCTGTCACCGCGAAGTTCCCGAAGACCGTCATCAGGAACGACGCCCGGTACGTCATCGTGGACCGGATCCACATCCCGCCGACGAGCCGGTACGTCCGCGCCGCCTCGCCCAGCGCCGTGCCCCGCTCAGCCACCCTGCACCACCACTCTCCGTGTCGCGGCGGACTGCAACAGCCGCCCGGCGCCGAGCAGCACCACCGCCCACGCCCCCTGGAACAGCAGCGCCCCGGCCAGGCCCCGCTCGCCGAGCAGCACATCCGCCGGCACCTGGAGGAGCGCCGACCAGGGCAGTGCGCGGGCGAACTCGCCGAAGGCGCCCGGGAACACGTTCAGCGGCAGCAGCATCCCGGACAGGAACGTCGACACGAGCCCCGACATCTGCACGATCCCGCTGCCGTCCATCAGCCAGAACGCGGACAGCGCCACCAGATACCGGATCGCGAAACTCACGGACGCCCCGGCGAGCAGCGTCAGCAGGAACGCCACCCACCTCAACGGATCGGCGGGCAGCGCGAGTTGGAAGATCGTCGCCCCCACCGCCATCGGCACGACCCCGCGCCCCAGGAACTGGAAGGCGGCCCGGCCCAGATCCTGCGCCAGCCACCAGCACTGCAGATCCACCGGCCGGTACAGGTCGACGGCGATGTCCCCGCTGCGGATCCGCTCCATCAGATCGGCCTCGAAACCGCCACCGATCTGCAGCACCATCACCGCGAACATCGCCTGCCCGACCCACACGAACGTCAGCGCCTGCGCCTGGTCGTACCCGCCGAGGTGCGGCCGCTCGTCCCACAGCGCCATATACGTACAGGCGATGATCAGGCCGAACACGGTGTTCGTGAAGACCCCGGCGAGGGTCGCGCCGCGATAGGTGGCGTATCTGCGGAAGCCCCCTGCGGCGACGGTCGCGTACAGCCGCACTGCTCCCACCAGTCCAGTCCCCCTCGCGAATTAGGCCGAAGCGCAGGAGCCTAGTCAGAGGGCGCGTCGCCTGCCACGGATTTTCCGCGCGATGTAGCAGTCTTAGAGGTCTTATGTGCCATAAGAGGCGTACGTGACGTACGACGCGGATCAGGAGTTCCACAGGACATGAGCAGCGACGAGCCGGAGCAGCCCGAGCAGCCGACGGAGCCCCAGGATCCGGGCAGGCCCGACGCAGGCGCCACGCCCGCCGCCGCAGGCAAGGCCAAGCGCCCCAAGCGCACCGGCTGGCGGCGCCTGATCCCCACATGGCGGATGGTGCTCGGCGGCCTCATCGGCTTCATCCTGCTGTGCGTCGGCCTCTTCGCACTCGGCTACTTCCTCGTCGACATCCCGGCCGCCAACTCGGCGGCGACCGCACAGAGCAACGTGTACCTGTACGCGAACGGCGACCAGATCGCCCGCGACGGCGAGGTCGACCGGGAGAACGTCAGCCTCACCCAGATCCCCAAATCGGTGCAGCACGCCGTGCTCGCCGCCGAGGACCGCGACTTCTACTCCGAGTCCGCCGTCGACCCGCAGGCCATGCTGCGCGCCGCCTGGTCCACGCTCACCGGCAAGGGCACGCAGGGCGGCTCGACGATCACCCAGCAGTACGTGAAGAACTACTACCTGGGCCAGGAGCAGACCGTCTCCCGGAAGGCCAAGGAGTTCTTCATCTCCATCAAGCTGGACCGCGAGAAGTCCAAGGACGACATCCTCGAGGGCTACCTCAACACCAGCTACTTCGGGCGCAACGCGTACGGCATCCAGGCCGCCGCCCAGGCGTACTACGGCAAGGACGTCCAGGACCTGTCGGCCGCCCAGGGCGCCTACCTCGCGGCCCTGGTGAACGCCCCCAGCGCGTACGACGTGGCCGCGCACCCCGAGAACAAGGACGCCGCCACCGCCCGCTGGAACTACGTGCTCGACGGCATGGTCAAGGAGGGCTGGCTCGACGCCTCCGACCGCAAGAACATGACGTTCCCGACACCCGACCGGGCAAAGGCGCCCTCAGGTCTCTCCGGACAGCGCGGCTACCTCGTACAGGCCGCGAAGGACTACATCACCGACAACAAGATCCTCGACGAGGACACCCTCGCGGGCGGCGGCTACCGGATCACCACCACGCTCCAGAAGAAGAAGCAGAACGCCTTCCAGAAGGCGGTCGACGACCAGCTGATGTCGAAGCTCGACAAGAAAGCCCGGGACATCGACAAGAACGTCCGCGCGGGCGGCGCCGCCATCGACCCGTCGAACGGCAAGGTGCGCGCCATGTACGGCGGCGTCGACTACACGAAGCAGTACGTCAACAACGCCACGCGCCGCGACTACCAGGTCGGCTCCACGTTCAAGCCGTTCGTGTTCACGTCCGCCGTCGAGAACGCCTCGACCACCCAGGACGGCCGCAGGATCACCCCCAGCACCATCTACGACGGCACCAACAAGCGCCCCGTACAGGGCTGGGACGGCGGCCGGTACGCCCCCGCCAACGAGGACGACCGCTCGTACGGCAACATCACCGTCTCCACCGCCACCGACAAGTCCGTCAACGCGGTGTACGCGCAGATGGCCGTCGACGTCGGCTCCGACAAGGTCAAGCGGACCGCCCTCGACCTCGGCATCCCCTCCGACACCCCGGACCTGACGGCCTCCCCCTCGATCGCGCTCGGCCCGTCCACCGCCTCCGTCCTCGACATGACCGAGGCCTACGCGACGCTCGCCAACCACGGCGAACACGGCACGTACACGCTGGTCGACTCGGTCACCAAGAACGGCGAGGCCGTCACCCTCCCCAAGAAGAAGACCCGGCAGGCCGTCCCCCGCGCGGCCGCCGACACCACCACGTCGATCCTCAAGTCCGTCGTCGACGGCGGCACCGGCACCGCCGCCAAGGCCGCGGGCCGCCCCGCCGCCGGCAAGACCGGCACCGCGGAGGAGGACAAGGCGGCCTGGTTCGCCGGCTACACCCCGGACCTCGCGACCGTCGTCTCGGTGATGGGCCAGAACCCGACCTCCGGCGCACAGGTACCGCTGTACGGGGCGACGGGCCTCGACCGGATCAACGGCGGCGGATATCCGGCGCAGATCTGGGCCCAGTTCACACAGGCGGCCCTGTCCGGCACCCCGGCGAACGACTTCGACCTCGACCTCCAGAGCGGGGCCGAACAGGAACCGCTGCCCTCGGACACCGCATCCGCGTCGGAAACGGAATCGTCGACCGAATCCCCCTCGGACACCACCTCCGCGACCCCCTCGGACGAGGAGACCCCGTCCGACGAACCGTCGAGCGAGACACCCCCGACCGAGGAACCGACCGGCGACGAAGAGACGCCCCAGCCCCCGGACACCGGCGGCCAGGACGGCGGCACGGAGCTGAACCCGCTCGGGGCCACCCTCAGATAGCCGAAAAGGGCTGGTGACCAACGGTCACCAGCCCTTGCTCACACGGGAGTACGACTACAAGTACGGCCACAGGTGCGGCTACAGATACAGCCCCGTCGAATCCTCGGAGCCCTCGAACCGGTCGGCCGCCACCGCATGCAGATCCCGCTCTCGCATCAGCACGTACGCGACACCCCGCACCTCGACCTCCGCCCGGTCCTCCGGATCGAACAGCACCCGGTCACCCGGCTCCACGGCCCGCACATTCTGGCCGACCGCGACAACCTCGGCCCAGGCAAGTCGCTTGCCGACGGCGGCCGTCGCGGGAATCAGAATGCCGCCACCGCTGCGCCGCTCCCCCTCCGAGGAGTCCTGCCGCACGAGCACACGGTCGTGCAACATCCGGATGGGCAGCTTGTCGTCGGGGCGGGTGCTGTGCTTATCGGGATTGGCGCTCACGCCGACGAACCTACCTGCACCACACGCACTTGTACGCCCCCGGGTCGCCCCTTGATACGCCCCCCGGGTCAGCGCTTACGCCGCCGCGAACCCACCACGAAGAGCCCGGCGACACCGACCACGACGAGCGCGACCGGCACGATCCGCTCCAGACGCGGCGCACCCTCCTCCGACACAAACTGCCCCCGCACCTCGGAGACCAGCCGGTTCGCCCCGACGTACGCCCGGCCGAGCGTGTGGTCGACCTGCGAGGCGACCTTGGCCTTCGCGTCACCGACGATCGTCTTCGGGTGCACCCGGACACCGATCTCGTCGAGCGTCTCGGCCAGGGTGACGCGACGGCGCTTGATGTCCGCCTCGATCTGAGCCGGGGTTCGCGTATCCGGGATATCCGGCGTGCTGGACATGTGCGACACCGCGCTGCCTCCAAGGTCGCTGCTCTCACTGCGTATGAGTAATGGACAGTCTGTCAGCTCACCGCCTCCGCCACCCCCCGGCACCCCCATTACGCTCAACGAGTCCACTTGTCACGACACCCCAGGAGGCCACCATGAGCGAGCGACTGCAGACCGGCGACACCGCACCCGCCTTCACCCTGCCCGACGCCGACGGCAACGAGGTCTCCCTCGCCGACCACAAGGGCCGCAAGACGATCGTCTACTTCTACCCGGCAGCTCTTACCCCCGGCTGCACCAAGCAGGCCTGCGACTTCACCGACAACCTCGACGTGCTCGCCGAGGCCGGCTACGACGTCATCGGCGTCTCCCCCGACAAGCCGGAGAAGCTCGCCAAGTTCCGGGAGAAGGAAAACCTCAAGGTCACCCTGGTGGGCGACCCCGAGAAGAAGGTCCTTGAGGCCTACGGCGCCTTCGGCGAGAAGAAGCTGTACGGGAAGGTCGTCACCGGAGTCATCCGCTCCACGGTCGTCGTCGACGAGGAGGGAAAAGTCGAGCGCGCCCTCTACAACGTGAAGGCCACCGGCCACGTAGCAAAGATCATCAAGGATCTCGGAATCTGAGAATTCCCGGCGCTCCCTGGACCGACTCCACGTGCGAAAGTTCGGGCATTGACGGAAGTTAGGGACGAAAGGTTGTGATGAAAGTCCCGAATGCTTGGGACTTTCGTTTGCGACCAACGCCCGTGAGCAGGTGGAACCTGGAAGCGCTTTGCAGTCAGAGAAGGGATCCACTCCATGACCACCGACACCGAGGAAGGGCTGGTGCCCGACCCGGAGGCGGTCAAGCGTCACCGCGCCTTGTTCCGCGCCGTGAAGCGGCGCAAGAACCCGCCGCTGCGCCGCACCGACATCACCGTCACCGACGACACCGCGGTGAAGCGCGCGGTAAAGGCGGCATCACTCGGTAACGCCATGGAGTGGTTCGACTTCGGGATCTACTCCTACCTGGCCGTCACCATCGGCCACGTCTTCTTCCCCTCCGGGAACGACACGGTCCAGCTGATCTCGTCGTTCGCGACCTTCGCGGTCTCGTTTCTCGTGCGCCCGATCGGCGGCATGGTCTTCGGCCCCATGGGTGACAAGATCGGCCGCAAGAAGGTCCTCGCGATGACCATGATCCTCATGGCCATCGGCACCTTCGCGATCGGCCTGATCCCGTCGTACGCGACGATCGGCTTCTGGTCACCCGTCCTGCTGATCCTCTTCCGCCTCATCCAGGGCTTCTCCACCGGCGGTGAGTACGGCGGCGCCTCCACCTTCATCGCCGAGTACGCACCCGACAAGCGCCGCGGCTACTTCGGCAGCTTCCTCGAATTCGGCACGCTCGCCGGCTACGTCGGCGCGGCCGGCCTCGTCACCATCCTCACGACGCTGCTCGGCAGCGACGGCATGGATTCCTGGGGCTGGCGCGTCCCGTTCCTGGTGGCCGGGCCCATCGGCCTGGTCGGCCTCTACCTCCGGCTCCGCCTCGACGAGACCCCCGCCTTCCAGAAACTGGAGGACGAGTCCTCGCACCGCGCGACCGACGCCGCCTCCTCCGTCGAGACGACCGCCAAGGGCGACCTCGCTAAGATCTTCCGCAACTACTGGCCGACGCTGATCCTCTGCATCTGCCTCGTCGGCGCCTACAACATCACCGACTACATGCTCCTCTCGTACATGCCGACGTACCTGTCGGACGAGATGGGCTACTCGGAGGCGCACGGCCTGCTGATCCTGATCGCCACGATGATCGTGCTGATGTGCATCATCAGCCAGGTCGGCAAGCTCTCCGACCACTTCGGCCGCAAGCCGCTCCTCATGGCCGGCATGATCGGCTTCTTCGTCACGTCGATCCCGTCCTTCCTCCTCGTGAAGAACGGCGCACTCTGGGCCGTCTCCCTCGGCATGCTGCTCCTGGGCCTCTCCCTGGTCTGCCTCCTCGGCACCATGTCGGCGGCGCTCCCGGCGCTCTTCCCGACGCAGGTCCGCTACGGCTCCCTCTCCGTCGGCTACAACCTCTCGGCCTCGATCTTCGGCGGCACGACCCCCCTGGTCATCACCGCCCTGATCGGCCTGACCGGCTCCGACATGATGCCCGCGTACTACTCGATGGCCGCGGCCCTCATCGGCGTCATCGCGGTGGCCTGCATGAAGGAAACCGCCCAAAAGCCCCTGGCCGGCTCCCCACCCTCGGTGGAGACGGACGAGGAGGCCGCGGAGATGGTCGAATCCCAGGCCCCTACGCCGAGGTTCTGACCGCACGCCTGTTCCATGTGGTCCGCCCACACAAATCGGACCGTCACGCAGTTCACGCGTGACGGTCCGATTTTCGTTTCGTTGCTCCGTACGAGGCCGCGAACTGGTGGCCGAGAACCGAGGGAGGGTTCCCATGGCGGGGCAGCGGTACACGCGAGAGCTGCTGGAGGAAGCGGCTCGCAACGCGCGGAGTTGGGATGAGGCGGTGCGGTTCTGTGGGGGTGAGGTGACGCGGTACAGCAGGCGATACCTGCGCCAGAAGATGGCGGCGGACGGGATCGACGTTTCGCACTTCCCCACACAATGGGTGCGGCACACCGAGGAGGCGCTGCGCGCGGCTGTCGCCGATTCGCACAGCATCAACGACGTGGTCCGCCACCTGGGCATCCGCAACGTGGGAGGCAACCAGGCTCACATCAGCCACCGGATCTCGGTGCTCGGCATCGACACCTCGCACTTCACCCAGGCCGAACGACGACCCAAGAAGTCACTCGGAGGCCTGCTGACCCTGCGGTCCCCGGACGACGGGCGGGTGCCAGGAGTACGACTCCGACGGGAACTGCTACGGCTCGGAATCCCGGAGCAGTGCGCCGTGTGCCGCCGCACGGAGTGGCAAGGAGAGCCCATCCCGCTGGAGGTCGACCACATCAATGGCGACTGGTGGGACAACCGCGCGGAGAACCTGCGCCTCCTGTGCCCCAACTACCATTCGGCAACGGACACTTACCGGGGCCGAAGGCGGCGGTCGTCGTGAACAAGTATCCGCGCAGTGTCCTGGAGGAGACCGCCGCCGCCTCTTCCAGCCTGGTCGACCTCATGCGCCGGGTCGGAGCGCCCATGGGGCAGCAAACCGCTGCGCTACCTACGCAATCGACTCACCCACTACGGCATCGACACCTCGCACTTCCGGGACGAGCCGCTGCCTGAACGTCCGAAGCGGTCGTACTCCAAGGAAATCCTGAGCGAGGGGGCGGCCTGCTCCACCAGCATCCGCGAGATGTTCCTGCACATGGGCATTCCGCCGGAGGACGGCCCGTACGAGCACGTGAAGCGGCGGATGAGGAGGTTCGGCATCGACACGCGCCATTTCAAGCCGCCACGGAGCACGCACCACACCGGCCTCTTCCCCGAGGAGGAGTTCACGCGGGCTGTCGCCGCGTCCATTGGCCTGGCGGACCTGATGCGCCGCTTGGGCCTGCCCGAGTTCAATGGGGCCGCACGCGCGAAAGCTCGGCGCAGCATCGACGAGTACGGCTTGTCGACCGAGCACTTCACCGGGCAGGGGCACTGCGCCGGGGTCCCGTCACCGACCCGCAAGTCTGCCGAGCAGATCCTGGTACGTCTGCCAACAGGGTCCTCACGCACGCGTACGGCACTACTGCACCGGGCACTCGACGAGATCGGCATCCCTCGGACCTGCATGGCTTGCGGGGTCGGCGAGGCTTGGCACGGTAAACGCCTGGTCCTGGAGATCGACCACGTCAACGGCGATCGCATCGACAATCGCCGCGACAACCTGCGGCGCCTGTGCCCGAACTGCCATGCGCTGACCAAGACTTGGAGTCGTCGGAAAAGGCGAACTCCCGTCGTGGGCGACACCGCCGTACACTGACGAGGCGGAGCGTGCCGGAAAGGCGCAATGTCCGTTTTGTCGCGGTCGTGATGGAATGGTAGACATGTCAGGTTTAGGTCCTGATGGGAGAAATCCCGTGAGGGTTCGAATCCCTCCGACCGCACGCGAAAGGGGCCGTCCGAATGGACGGCCCCTTGGCGTGTCGCCTCAGCCCAGCAACTCCCTCACCACCGGCACCAGCGCCCGGAACGCCTTCCCCCGGTGGGAGATCGCGTTCTTTTCGGGCGGGGAGAGCTCCGCTGCCGTGCGGGTGTCCCCGTCGACCTGGAGGATCGGGTCGTAGCCGAAGCCGTTCGTGCCGGACGGGGTGTGTCGCAGGACGCCCCGCATCCGGCCCTCGACGACGCGTTCCGTGCCGTCCGGGAGGGCGAGGGCGGCCGCGCAGGCGAAGTGGGCGCCGCGGTGGATGTCGTCGTCGATGTCGCCGAGTTGGGCGAGGAGGAGGTCCAGGTTGGCCTTGTCGTCGCCGTGGCGGCCCGCCCAGCGGGCGGAGAAGATGCCGGGGGCGCCGCCGAGTACGTCGACGCAGAGGCCGGAGTCGTCGGCGACGGCGGGGAGGCCGGTGGCCTGGGCGAGGGCGTGGGCCTTGAGGAGGGCGTTCTCGGCGAAGGTGACGCCGGTTTCGCGGACGTCGGGGATCTCCGGGTAGGCGTCGGCGCCGACCAGCTCGTGGGGCAGGCCGGCGTCGGCGAGGATGGAGCGGAGTTCGACGATCTTGCCGTTGTTGCGGGTGGCGAGGATGAGGCGGGTCATGTCTCCAGTGTCCCAGGGGCCGCTACGACGAGGTGCAGACCTTGGTCAGTTCGCCCGCGGAGTCCGTCACGGGGTTGACGTCCGGGGTCGCGTCGCCGTTCTTGATCGACGTACGGACGTTGTCCACTGCCTTGTTGAGGTCGTCGACGGCCTTCGAGACGTCGGCGTTGTCGGTCTTGTCGCCGATGTCGTCGAGGTTCTTGTCGATCTTGTCGAGGGACTTGTCAGCCTGCGTCGGGTCGTCGGACGCGTTCTCCACGGCCTGCTGGAGGTCGGCCACGCTGTCGGCGATGGAGTCCGCGGTGCGGGCGCAGTCGAGCGCCTTGTCGACGGCCGAGCAGCCGACGGTGGCCGGGATCGCGACGAGTGCGGCGGTGGCGGCCAGTATGGCGAGACGGTGGGGGCGCGCGGGCATGGAAGGGTCCTCCCCTGAAGTACGGACGGGCGGACGGCAGTTGGTGTCGTACGCCGTCCGTCCACCCGTAGTGACGCAGTCCGCGGCTGTGCGGTTGCTGTGCCACACCACCCTACTTGGGGAGTTCTTTACCCAGGTGGGGGCCTAGGAGAGGGTCTCTTCCAGGGCCTTGCGCTGGATGGCGGCGAGCTCGTCGCAGCCTGAAACGGCGAGGTCCAGAAGGGAGTTGAGCTCGTCGCGGGCGAAGGGCTCGGCCTCGGCGGTGCCCTGGATCTCGACGAAGCGGCCGTCGCCGGTGCAGACGACGTTCATGTCGGTGTCGGCGCGCACGTCCTCCTCGTAGGGGAGGTCGAGCATGGGGACGCCGCCGATGATGCCGACGGAGACGGCGGAGACGGTGCCGGTGAGCGGCTTGCGTCCGGCCTTGATGAGCTTCTTGCCCTGGGCCCAGGTGATGGCGTCGGCGAGGGCGACGTAGGCGCCGGTGATGGCGGCGGTGCGGGTGCCGCCGTCGGCCTGGAGGACGTCGCAGTCGAGGACGATGGTGTTCTCGCCGAGGGCTTTGTAGTCGATGACGGCGCGCAGGGAGCGGCCGATGAGGCGGCTGATCTCGTGCGTGCGGCCGCCGATCTTGCCGCGGACGGCTTCGCGGTCGCCGCGGGTGTTCGTGGAGCGCGGGAGCATCGAGTACTCGGCGGTGACCCAGCCCTCTCCGCTGCCCTTGCGCCAGCGCGGGACGCCTTCGGTGAAGGAGGCGGTGCAGAAGACCTTGGTGTCTCCGAAGGAGACGAGGACGGAGCCTTCGGCGTGCTTGCTCCAGCCGCGTTCGATGGTGATCGGGCGGAGCTGTTCGGGGGTGCGGCCGTCGATGCGAGACATAGGGAGGAGCGTATCGGGTGTGCCGAAGGCCCCGCCCGGGTGTGTGGGGCGGGGCCTTCGGTGGTGGACCGTGCCGGTCAGTGGCGGGTCACATCATGTCTTCGATGTCGGCGGCGATGGGGTCGGCGTCGGTGCCGATGACGACCTGGATCGCGGTGCCCATCTTGACGACGCCGTGGGCGCCGGCGGCCTTGAGTGCGGCCTCGTCGACCTTGGACGGGTCGATGACCTCGGTGCGCAGGCGGGTGATGCAGCCCTCGACTTCTTCGATGTTGTCGAGTCCGCCGAGGCCGGCGACGATCTTCTCTGCCTTCGTGGCCATTTCGTTCTCCCTGTGTTCTCCGGGCCCGCCTCTGGGCCGCTTTGTCACGGTAACCCACGGTTGGCCCATCTTCGCGGGCGGTGAACCCACCCGTGACGAAAGATGACGAGCACGGACCGACCCGTCCCCGCGACTGGTCTACACCAGTATCCAACTACTGCCAAACGTGGCTTGTTCCGGGAGGACGCCCATGAGCGCGAACGCTGCCGCCGCACCACGACCGAGCCCCTGGAGCAACTTCTTCCAGGGGCTCCAGAAGATGGGGCGCAGCCTTCAACTGCCCATCGCCGTCCTCCCGGCGGCGGGCATCGTCAACCGTCTCGGCCAGCCGGATGTCTTCGGCGATGACGGTCTCGGCTGGACCAATGTCGCCAAGGTCTTCTCGGGCGCGGGTGGTGCGCTGCTCGACGCCGACCTCGGTCTGCCGCTGCTCTTCTGCATCGGTGTCGCGATCGGCATGGCCAAGAAGGCGGACGGTTCGACGGCTCTCGCGGCGGTGGCGGGTTTCCTCGTCTACCGGGGCGTGCTGCACCAGTTCCCGATCGACTGTCCGGGCGGGACGAAGACGGTGGCGACGGGTTGCCTGGCGGACGGGGCCGTGACCGCTTCGACGTTCCAGAATCCCGGGGTGTTCGGCGGCATCATCATGGGGTTCCTGGCCTCGTTCTTCTGGGTCAGGTACCACCGCACCAAGTTGGTGTCCTGGCTCGGCTTCTTCAACGGCCGCCGGCTCGTCCCGATCATCATGGCCTTCGTCGGCATTCTCTTCGCGGCGCTGTGTCTGTGGATCTGGCCTCCGATCGGTGACGGCCTGGAGAGCTTCTCGAACTGGCTGGAGAGTCTGGGCGCGATCGGTTCGGGCATCTTCGGTGTCGCGAACCGGGCGCTGCTGGTGATCGGGTTGCACCAGTTCCTCAACGTTCCGCTGTGGTTCCAGTTCGGCTCGTACACGAAGCCCGACGGGACGACCGTGCACGGCGACATCAACATGTTCCTGAGCGGGGATCCGAGCGCGGGCATCTATCAGTCGGGCTTCTTCCCGATCATGATGTTCGCCCTGCCTGCGGCGTGTCTGGCGATCGTCCACTGTGCGCGGCCCGAGCGGCGCAAGGTGGTGGCGGGCATGATGCTGTCGCTCGCGCTGACGTCGTTCGTCACGGGTATCACCGAGCCGATCGAGTACTCCTTCGTCTTCATCGCGCCGGCGTTGTACGCGGTGCACGCGGTCCTGACGGGTGTGTCGATGGCGGTGACCTGGGCGCTCGGGGTGCACGACGGGTTCAGCTTCTCCGCGGGTCTGATCGACTACTTGATCAACTGGAATCTGGCCACCAAGCCATGGATGATCATTCCGATCGGCCTGGTCTTCGCCGTCCTCTACTACGTGATCTTCCGGTTCGCGATCACGAAGTGGGACATCAAGACACCGGGCCGCGAGCCCGAGGAAGAAGTCGAGGACATCACCAAGGCATAACGCTTTCGGCTCGTCCACGGGCTTCTCCGCGAAGGGCCCCCTGACCACTCGGTCAGGGGGCCCTTCGGGTGCGGGATTCGAGGGTTCCTTATCCCGCCTTCATCGTGCTACAACATGGTCTACACCACTGAGTGGTGTAGACCATCTGCTTTTCATGGAGGAAGTTGATGAGCACCGCCAGCGCTACGGCGGCCCCCGCGAAGAAGCGGGGTTCCGGCCTGTTCCAGGGCCTCCAAAAGGTGGGCCGCAGCCTGCAGTTGCCGATCGCGGTGCTTCCTGCCGCGGGCATCATGGTGCGGCTCGGCCAGGACGACATCTTCGGCAAGGACGGCCTCGGCTGGGACAAGGTCGCCGCGGTCTTCAACAACGCGGGCAGTGCCCTGACCGGCGCCCTGCCGATCCTGTTCTGCATAGGTGTGGCCATCGGCTTCGCCAAGAAGTCCGATGGCTCGACGGCGCTCGCCGCCGTCGTCGGATTCCTCGTCTACAGCAAGGTCCTTGAAGCCTTCCCGGTCACCGAAGCGGTGGTCAAGAAGGGCGAGGACGTCGCCGCGACGTACAACGATCCGGGTGTCCTCGGCGGCATCATCATGGGTCTGCTCGCCGCGATCCTGTGGCAGCGCTTCCACCGCACCAAGCTGGTCGACTGGCTCGGCTTCTTCAACGGCCGCCGGCTCGTCCCGATCATCATGGCCTTCGTCGGCATCGTCATCGGCGTCTTCTTCGGACTGGTCTGGGAGCCCATCGGCAACGGCATCTCCAGCTTCGCCGACTGGATGACCAGCCTCGGCGCCGGTGGTGCGGCGCTCTTCGGCGGAGTGAACCGCGCGCTCATCCCCGTGGGCATGCACCAGTTCGTGAACACCGTCTCCTGGTTCCAGCTCGGTGACTTCACCGACTCGGCCGGCCAGGTCTGGCACGGCGACATCCCGCGCTTCCTGCACGGCGACCCGAGCGCCGGCATGTACCAGTCCGGCTTCTTCCCCATCATGATGTTCGGCCTGCCGGCCGCCGCGATCGCCATCGCGCACTGCGCGCGGCCCGAGCGCCGCAAGGCCGTGATGGGCATGATGGTCTCGCTCGCGCTGACCTCGTTCGTCACCGGTGTGACCGAGCCGATCGAGTTCTCGTTCATGTTCATCGCGCCGGTCCTGTACGTGCTCCACGCGGTGCTCACGGCGGCGTCCATGGCGATCACGTGGGGCCTGGGCGTACACGACGGCTTCAACTTCTCGGCCGGCTTCATCGACTACGCGCTGAACTGGAACCTGGCGAGCAAGCCATGGATGATCATTCCGATCGGCCTGGTCTTCGCCGTCCTCTACTACGTGGTCTTCCGCTTCGCCATCGTGAAGTTCGACCTCAAGACCCCGGGCCGCGAGCCCGAGGAGGAGGTCGAGGACCTCACCAAGGCGTGAGCCTCACCGGCAGGGCATGCGCGAAGGCCCCGGAACCCGATGGGTTCCGGGGCCTTCGCGCAT
>NZ_JBEOVM010000056.1:0-42839 GCF_040295505.1 Streptomyces sp. NPDC002790
CCGGGGGCGGCGGCCGGGGCGCCTGGGTTGCGGACGGGGGGCTCCGCCCCGGACCCCGCGCCTCAAACGCCGGCGAGGCTGGATCGCCTCAATCGCCGGCGGGGCTTGATCCGGCCCGCCCCAGATCCCGCGCCGCCTGCGCAAGCAACACCCGCATCGCGGCCTCCGCCGCATCCGCATCGCCCACCCGCACCGCATCCAGCACCGCGCGGTGACTCGGCACCGGGTCCCTGGGGTGACGCCCCGTACCGTGCACGAGCCGGTCGCGGTGGGCCAGCCCCGCCGCGATCACCAGGTCCATGCGCTCCAGCAGCTCGTTGTGGGAGGCCCGGAGCAGCGCGCCGTGGAAGGCCAGGTCCGCCTCTACCGCACGCGCCGCACTGCCCTCGGCCACCTCCCCCACCTCCCCCATCGCCGCCAGCGCAGCGTCGAGCGCATCCAGATCGTCCTGCGTACGGCGGCACGCCGCGAGCCGCACCGCGGCCGGCTCGACGATGCCGCGCACCTCGTCCAGATCGCCGAGCAGCGGATTGCCCGCGCCCCCCGCGACGCCCCCGTCCAGCGACTCGAACTGCCAGCGCAGCACATCCGCGTCGAGGAGATGCCAGTCCGCGCGGGGCCGTACAAACGTGCCGCGCTTCTGCCGGGCGTCGACCATGCCCTTCGCGGCGAGCACCTTCAAGGACTCCCGCAACGCGGTGAGGCTGACGCCCAGTTCGTCCTGGAGCGCGCCGAGGTCGAGGGTGGCCCCCTCCCCGATCCGGCCGCTCAGCACCCGGTGCGCGATGGTCTCCACGGTCTGCCCGTGCACCCCGCGGCGCGCGTACCCCGCCATGTCCTACCTGCTGTTCTCTCGACGTCTCGGCCCACCAAGTATCCTTGGGGCGGCGGGAGTTCACCCCACGTACGGCATGCGTTCACGCCGACGACTTCACCACGCTCCACCCGCCGTCGACCACCAGGCTCGCCCCGGTCACGTACGAGGCCTCGGGCGACGCGAGGAACGCGATCGCGGACGCCACCTCGTCGGGGCTGCCGAACCGGCGGGCCGCGGTCCCGGCGACGCTGGCCGCCCGCTCCTCCTCCGGCACCCGGTCCCACACCCCGGTCAGGATCGGCCCCGGCAGGACGGTGTTGACCCGCACCAACGGGCCGTAGTCCACGGCGAGTTGGCTGCTCAGGGAGAGCAGACCGCCCTTGGCCGCCGCGTACGCCGGATGGCCCGGGATGCCGTGCCTGGCGTGCACGGACGAGACCAGGACGACGGCCCCCTCCTGCTCCCGCAGGTCGTCCAGACAGGTCCGCACGCCGAGGAACGCCGCCGTGAGCCCGATGGACAGCTGACGGTTCCACGACTCGGGCGAGGTCTCGTGTGCGGGGGCGACCTCGATCTTCACCGCGTTGCTGACCAGAACCCCGACGGGGCCGAAGGCGCGCGCGGCGGTCAGCACCTCCTGCCAGGACTCCTCGCGGGCGACGTCCGCGGGCACGAGCGCGGCGCGTCCACCGCCCCGCTCGATCTCCTTGACCACCCCGGCCCCGTGCCGCTCGTCGATGTCGACGAGCACGACGGCCGCCCCCTCCGCGGCGAGCCTGCGCGCGGTCGCGGCGCCGATGCCCGCGGCGGCGCCGGTCACGATGGCGGTGCGCCCGGCGAAGCGGTCGGTGACACTCGGAACTCTCATGGGCTGCCTCCTGGCTCCGACGACTACCCCTACGGCTGCTCCGACGACTCGGAACATGATCATCAACTGTTCGGCTGTGCAGAGGGGTTGACCGCCTCACCCCCCACCTCTAGATTCCGCCACGTTAATTCCTAATTAATGGATTGAACAGACCGAGCACAACCGCCTGGCACAGCCGGCGGCTCCCACGGATCGAGTGAGGTGCGATGCTCCACTTCGGCGCCGACTACAACCCCGAGCAGTGGCCCGAGGAGGTCTGGGCCGAGGACACCCGGCTGATGAAGGAAGCCGGGGTCACCATGGTCACGGCCGGGATCTTCTCCTGGGCCAAGGTCGAACCCCGGCCCGGCGCCTACGACTTCGGCTGGTTCGACCGCGTCATGGACAACCTCGCCGACGCGGGGATCCGGGTCTGCCTGGCCACCATGACCGCGTCGCCGCCGCCGTGGCTGTCGCGCCTGCACCCGGAGGTCCTCCCGGAGACCGAGGACGGCCGGCGCAAGTGGCCCGGCGGCCGCCAGCACTACTGCCCCTCCAGCCCGGTGTACCGGGAGCACGCCACCCGCCTCGTCGAACGGCTCGCGACCCGCTACGCCGACCACCCGGCCCTGGACACCTGGCACATCGGCAACGAGTACGGCTGCCACACCCGCCAGTGCTACTGCGACGTGTCCGCCGCCGACTTCCGCCGCTGGCTGCGTGAGCGCTACGGATCCGTGGACGCGCTCAACGAGGCCTGGTCCACGGCCTTCTGGTCGCAGCGCTACGACGACTTCGCCGAGGTCCTGCCGCCGCGCCTCGCCCCCACCTTCGCCAACCCGGCCCAGCAGCTGGACTATTGGCGCTTCAGCGACGACGCGCTGCGCCAGTGTTACCTCGCCGAGCAGGCGGTGCTGCGCCGCGTCACACCGGACGTGCGGATCACCACGAACCTGATGCCGAACCACAAGCCGGTCGACGCCTTCGCCTGGTCCGAGCACATGGACGTGATGGCGCTCGACCACTACCAGGACCCGTACGAGTCGGACCCCCACCTCACCGCCGCGTACAACTTCGACCTGATGCGCTCGGCGCGCGGCGGGCAGCCCTGGCTGCTCCTGGAGCAGGCGCCCAGCGCGGTCAACTGGCGCCCGCGCAACAGCCCGAAGCAGCCGGGCCGGATGCGCCTGTGGAGCTGGCAGGCCGTCGCGCAGGGAGCCGACGCGGTCCTCTACTTCCAGTGGCGCCAGTCGCGCGGCGGAGCCGAGAAGTACCACTCGGCGATGGTTCCGCACGCCGGTACCGACACCCGCATCTTCCGCGAAGTCTCAAACCTGGGAAGAGAGTTGGCGTCGCTCCCCGAGATCGCGGGAACCCGCTCGACCGCCGACGTCGCCCTCCTCACCGACTGGAACAGCTGGTGGGCCCTGGAGCTGGACTCCCACCCCTCCACGGCACTCAACCAGTCCGAGATCAACCTCGCGCACCACCGGGCCCTGTTCGACGCGGGTGTGCCGTGCGACGTCGTCCCGCCGGACCGCGACCTCGCCGCGTACAAGCTCGTCGTCGTGCCGAACCTGTACCTGCTCAGCCAGGAGAACGCCGAGCGGCTCGCGGACTACGTAGAGGGCGGCGGGCACCTGGTCGTGTCCTTCTTCTCCGGAATCGTCGACGACTGCGACCGGGTCGAACTCGGCGGCTACCCGGCCCACTTGCGGCAACTGCTCGGTATCCGTACGGAGGAGTTCTGGCCACTGGACGTGGACCAACACCTCACGGTGGGTGGCGAGTTGAACGGTACGGCCGATCTATGGTCCGAGGCCATCGACCTGGAGGGCGCGGCCGCCGTCGCCGTCTTCAAGGACGGCGACCTCGCGGGCCGCCCCGCCATCACCCGCCACACATACGGCGAAGGCACCACCTGGTACCTCGCCACCCGCCTCGCCCCGACAGCCCTGCGCACCCTGTTGGACGGGGCCCGCGAGGCAGCCGGCGTCCACCCCGTCCTACCGAACCTCCCCGACCACGTACAGGCCACAGTGCGCGAGGGTGAGACCGGCCACTTCCTGTTCCTCCTGAACCACGGCGCGGCCGAGACAACGGTCCAGCTGCCGACACCGATGCAAGACCGCCTCACCACCGACTCGGCCCCCGCCACTCACGTCACTCTTCCGGCCCGAGGTGTAGCGGTCCTTCAGAGCTGAGCCCCGTGCATTTCAAGCCCCGCCGGCGATTGAGGCGCGGGGTCCGGGGCAGCGCCCCGCAACCGCAACCCCGTGCCACCGCACACGCACCCGCACCCGCACCTGACAAGGAGGTCAGATGCCCCAACCACCCACCCGGCGCAAAGTCCTCACCTGGGCCGCAGCAACCGCCGCCACCCCCGCCCTAGCGGCTTGTGGCGAATCCGCCGGCGCCGCCCGCAAAACAACGAACCACGGCCGTAAACCGGGCCAAAAGGTCACCCTCCGCCTCTGGACCTGGGTGCCCCTGCAAAAGGCCGTCGCCCTGTGGAACAAGCGCAACCCGGACATTCAGGTCGTCGCCCAGATGGTCCCCGCCAACACCTCCGGCGGCTACCAGAAGATGCACGCCGCCGTGAAGGCCGGCAACCCGCCGGACCTCGCCCAGGTCGAGTACTACGCGCTGCCCGAGTTCATGCTCGAAGGCGGCCTGACGAACCTGAGCGAGTACGGGGCGGACAAGCTCAAGGACCACTACGTCGACTGGCAGTGGAAGCAGGGCGTCTTCGCGGGCGGCACCTACGCGATCCCGCAGGCCTCGGGACCCATGGGCCTCTTCTACCGCAAGGACCTCCTGGAGAAGTGGGACGCCGACGTCCCCCGCACCTGGGACGAGTACCGCGCCACCGCGAAGAAGGCCAAGAAGCACGGCTCGTACATCACGGCCTTCCCGCCCTCCAACGCCCAGTGGTTCGCCTCCTTCCCCTGGCAGCGCGGCGCCCACTGGGTGCGTACCGAGGGCGACACCTGGGTCGTCGACCTCACGTCCCCCGAGTCGCTTGAGGTCGCCGACTACTGGGACGGACTGGTCCGCGACCGCTTCGTGCTCCAGACGCAGGACGCGCAGAGCGCCTTCTACAAGGGGTTGCAGACCGGACAGCTGGCGACGTGGCCGGGCGCGCAGTGGTACGACGCCCTGATCCGTGGCAACGCCCCGCGCACCAAGGGCACATGGGCGGTGTCCGAACTGCCGCAGTGGGAGGCGGGCGCGCACGCCTCATCGAACTGGGGCGGCTCCTCCACCGCGGTCCTCCAGGGCTCTCAGCACCCGGTCGAGGCGCTGAAGGTCGCGCACTGGCTGAACACGAACCCGGACAGCATGAAGCTGCTGATCGAGGCCGGATACGGCTGGCCCGCCGCGAAAATCGACCTGCCGAGGACTCCGCTCGGCAAACCGGACCCGTTCTTCGGTGGCCAGCGCTACAACGAGGTGTTCCAGGTCTCCGACCGCAACGTCGACACCTCCTGGCGGTACGCGCCGACCACGACGCAGTCCTTCACGCACATCCAGGACAACCTGGCGCTGGCCCTCGCGGGCAAGGGCACGTTCGTGGACGCCCTGAAGGACGCGCAGACCAAGTTCGTCGACGACCTCAAGGCCAAGGGGCTCAAGGCGAGGAGCGCACGATGACGACATCACCCGTGAAGTCCGCGGCGCCCGGCACCGGGCGTGACGCCGCCGCCGTGCCCGTCACGAGCGGGCGGCGCGCCCGCCGGGCCAGGCCCGACCGCAAGGCGTGGATGTTCCTCGGCCCGTTCCTCGCGGTCTATCTGTTCGCGATGATCATTCCGGTGTTCTACGCGATCTACCAGAGCCTGCTGAAGGTCGAGCGTTCGGGACCCCTCGGACTCGGCTCCCCGAAGGTCGTCTTCGGCGGCCTCGACAACTACGCCGTCGCGCTCCAGCAGGACGCCTTCCTGGAGGGCTTCGGCCGGGTGCTGCTCTTCGGGATCGTGCAGGTCCCGGTGATGCTGCTGCTCTCGCTCGGCCTCGCCCTGCTGCTCGACCAGATATCGGACCGCTGGGCCGGCCTGATGCGGGCGACGTACTTCCTCCCGTACGGCATCCCCGGCGTCATCGCGACGATCCTGTGGGGCTTCCTGTACGTCCCCGGCATCAGCCCGATCACCGAGCTGCTCGGCGACCTGGGCTTCCAGCCGGACTTCCTCGGCCCCGACAACGTGCTGTGGTCGATCGCGAACATCGTGATCTGGGAGTTCGCCGGCTACAACATGCTGATCATCGTCGCCCAACTCCAGTCGATTCCCCAGGAGTTGTACGAGTCGGCGAAGATCGACGGGGCGGGTCCCTGGCAGATCGCGCTCCGCGTCAAGATCCCGCTCGTCCGCCCGGCCCTCGTCCTCACCTGCGTGTTCTCCATCATCGGCACGATGCAGCTGTTCGCGGAGCCACTGGTCCTCAAGAAGATCGCGCCGGCCGTCATCCCCGACTACACGCCGAACCTCAGCGCGTACTTCGACGCCTTCTCCAACGCCAACATCTATGTGGCCGCCGCCAAATCGGTGATCCTCGCGGTGGTCGCGATGGTCCTGTCCTTCGGCTTCCTGAGCCTCGTCACCCGCAAGCAGAGGAGCGAGCGATGAGCGCCGTCGACACCGCCGACGTCAAGACGCCCGCCGCCACACCGGCCGGCAGGCCGCCACGGCGTCTCACGCCGGGCCGGATCGTGCTGGTCGCGGTTCTCACCCTCGCCGCGATCTACTTCCTCGTCCCCGTGTACTGGCTGATCGTCGCCACGACGAAGAACAACGACAGCCTCTACGGCTCGTTCGGCTTCTGGTTCGACAACCCCCAGCTGCTGCACAACCTGGGCAACGTCTTCTCCTACGACCGCCACATCTACGTCCAGTGGGCGCTGAACTCCGTGCTGTACGCGGGGGTCGGCGCGGTGCTCGCCACACTGTTCTCGGCGGCGGCCGGATTCGCTCTCGCCAAGTACCGCTTCCGGGGCCGCGAGGCGGTGTTCAAATTCGTCCTGGCAGGGGTCCTCCTCCCCTCGACGGCCCTCGCCCTCCCCTTGTACCTGCTCTTCAGCAAGCTGCACCTCACGGACACGTACTGGGCGGTCCTGATCCCCAGCATCGTCAGCCCCTTCGGGGTGTACCTCTGCCGGATCTACGCGGAGGCGTCCATCCCCGACTCCGTGCTTGAGGCGGCGCGGGTGGACGGCGCGGGTGAGGAACGGATCTTCGCGACGCTCGTCCTGCGCATCATGACGCCGGCGCTCGTCACGGTCTTCCTGTTCCAGTTCGTGCACATCTGGAACAACTATTTCCTGCCGTTGGTGATGCTCTCCGACGACCGGAAGTACCCGATCACGCTCGGCCTGGTCACCTGGCAACAGGCTGCCGACCGGGTCCCGGAGCTGACGCAGTACACCATCGGCGGCGCCTTCGTCTCCGTCATCCCGCTGGCCTTCGCGATGCTCGTCCTCCAGCGTTTCTGGCGGACGGGTCTGACCGAGGGCAGCGTCAAGGAGTAGTCCCGCGTCACAGAGCAAGGGAGCAATTGGTTTGAAAATCACCCGAGTCGAGACCTTCGCCGTCCCGCCCCGCTGGCTGCTGTGCCGGATCGAGACGGACGACGGTCTCGTCGGCTGGGGCGAGCCCGTGGTGGAGGGACGCGCCGACACCGTCCGTACGGCCGTCCACGAACTCGCCGACCAGCTCCTCGTCGGCGCGGACCCGCTGCGTGTCGAGGACCACTGGCAACTGATGACCAAGGGGTCGTTCTACCGGGGAGGACCGGTCCTCTCCAGCGCCGTCGCGGGCCTCGACCAGGCGCTGTGGGACATCGCGGGCCAGGCGTACGACGCGCCTGTGCACCAGCTCCTGGGCGGTCCCGTACGCGAGCGGGTGCGCGCCTACTGCTGGGTGGGCGGCGACGAACCGGCCGAGCTGCACGACCAGATCGCCGAACAGTCGGCTGCGGGCTTCACAGCGATCAAGATGAACGGTGCGGGCCGCACGAACCGGCTTCCGACCGTCGCCGAACTCGACGCCATGGCGGCCCGCGCCTCGGTGGCCCGCGAAGTCCTCGGCCCCGAGGGCGACTTCGCGGTCGACTTCCACGGCCGGTTCACGGTGGCGGGCGCGGTCCGCGCGGCGGAGGCCATCGCCCCGTACCGCCCGATGTTCGTCGAGGAGCCGGTCCTCCCCGAGTACACGCACCGCATCGGCCGCGTGGTGGACTCGACGACGACACCGGTCGCGACGGGCGAGCGCCTCTACTCCCGCACGGAGGTTCTTCCGGCCCTGCAGTCGGGCGTGGCTGTCGTACAGCCGGACCTCTCGCACGCGGGCGGCATCTCGGAGTCGCGACGCATCGCCTCCCTCGCCGAGACCTTCGACGCACTGGTCGCCCCGCACTGCCCGCTCGGCCCCGTCGCCCTGGCGGCGAGCCTCCAACTCGCCTTCTGCACACCGAACTTCCTCATCCAGGAACAGTCCATCGGCATCCACTACAACAACGGCTCCGAACTCCTCGACTACGTGTCGGACCCCGAAGTCTTCCGCTTCCACGCGGGCCACTTCACCCGCCCCACCCTGCCGGGCCTCGGCGTCCGCATCGACGAGAAGGCGGTCCGCGCGGCGAGCGACTCGGCGCCGGGCTGGCACAACCCGGTGTGGCGACACGGGGACGGATCGTTCGCGGAGTGGTGAGTTGCCGCGCCGCGAACACGCTCCTCCACAGCATCCGAATGGCCCTCATTCCGCCCACGTATGAGAACTGACGCCTGAACACCCGCCGTGGTCGACTCGGAACGATCGCGCTCGCGATCGTTTCCGAGCCGGACGCAGAAGGGGGCACACGTGCGCCAGGACGAGGTGGCGGGGCCCGGTGGACGGACCGTGGTGGTCACCGGCGGGACCAGTGGCATCGGTGCCGCGATCGCGCGGCGCTTCGCCGCCGACGGGGACGAGGTCGTCGTCGGCGGACTCGACGCGGACCGGTGCACGGGGGAACTCCCCCCGGACGTACGGGCCGTGGAGCTCGACGTCACACGGGCGGACGCGCTCGGCGCGTTCCTGGGCGGGCTCGACCGGCTCGACGTACTGGTCAACGCAGCCGGGGTGATCGCCCGTGGCCGGGAGTACGACCCGGAAGTCTTCGCCGACGTCGTCGGCGTCAACCTCACCGGGACGATGCGCAGTTGCGTCGCCGCCCGCGAGGCACTCGCCGGGACCGGCGGCTGCATCGTCAACGTAGCCTCCATGCTGAGCTACTTCGGCGGCCCCAAGGTTCCCGCGTACAGCTCCAGCAAGGGCGGGGTGATGCAGCTGACGAAGTCCCTCGCGATCGCCTGGGCGGGCCAGGGGATCCGGGTCAACGCGGTGGCGCCCGGCTGGATCCGCACCCCGCTCACCGCCGCGTTGCAGGAGGACCCGGAGAACAGCCGCCGCATCATCGACCGTACCCCGATGGGGCGTTGGGGCACGCCCGCGGAGATCGCGGGGGCCGTCGCGTTCCTCGCGGGCCCGGACGCCGGGTTCATCACGGGCGCCGTGCTCGCGGTGGACGGCGGCTATCTCGCCGCGTGAGCGTCGGCGCGCCAACTGCCGTATACAGGAAGGGATGTAACGCCATGTCACAGAGTCGAGGGCCGGTCATTCCCGTCTCCTCCGTCGTGCCGCCGGAGATCGCCCTGGCGGCGCTGCCCGAGGACGAGCGGGTGTGGGTGCCGCAGGCGCCGAACGTATGGTTCCGGCCGCTGATGTTCAACACGGTGACCGGGCAGTGGTGCAACCTGCTGAAGGTGACCGCGTCCGGCATCGTGTCCCGGCACCGGCATCCGGGGGTCGTCTTCGGCTATGTCATCAAGGGCAAGTGGCACTACTACGAGCACGAGTGGGTCGCCGAGGCGGGCCACTTCGTCTACGAGCCGCCCGGCGAGATCCACACGCTCGCCGTGCCCGAGGACTGCGCCGAGATGATCACGTTCTTCAACATCACCGGCGCGATGGCGTACGTCGACGAGGACGGCGTCCAGATCGGCTACGAGGACACGTTCACGAAGATCGAGATGTGCCGGGAGCACTACGCGAAGGTGGGGCTCGGCGCGGAGTACGTGGACCGGTTCATCCGCTGATGTCCGAGAAGGACGGCGGATGAGGTGATCACGCACCATTCTTTTGACGGCTCACCGAGGGTAGCGTTCCGGTCGATCTCGGTAACTGGAGGCGTCATGGACCTCGCAAGCGTGCACCACTACCGCATCGACTGGATCGTCAGCTTCGTGGCGGTCGCCCGGCACGGCAGCTTCTCGGCCGCCGCCAAGACCCTCTACCGCTCCCAGCCGCGGGTGAGCAGCCACATCGCCGCGCTGGAGCGGCTCGTGGGGCGACGGCTCGTGGACCGTTCCGTGCAGCCCGCGACACTCACCCCCGAGGGGCGGGGACTGCTTCCGCACGCCGAGGAGATCCTGCGGCGGCTCGACCTGATGGCACAGAGCACCGAGGGGGCGGTGTGCGGGACGGTCCGGCTCGGCTGCTATCCGAGCGCCGCCGCCCACCTGTACCCGCGGGCGGTGCGGGCCCTGCGCGCCGCGTATCCGCGGGTGCGGCTCGTCCTGCACGAGGGGCCGAGCCTGGAGCTGGGCGAACGACTCGCCGACGGGGGCGACGGGGGCGTCGACCTGGCCGTCAGACCGCTGCACCCGCTGGTCAGCTCCGACCGGGTGGCCAACCGGGTGCTGTGGCGCGAGCCGCTCGTCGCGGTCTTCCGCGCCGACCATCCGCTGGCCGGCGCGCACGAGGTGGCGCTCGCGCAGACGGTGACCCAGCCGGTGATCAGCATCGGGGAGAGCGACGACGGGCACAGCCGCCAGTACGAGACCAACCTCGCCTTCGCCAACCTCGGCCTGCGGCCGGTGATCAGCGAACGCACCAACCAGCCGCAGACGTTGATCTCCCTGGTCCGGCACGGGCTCGGCGTCGGTGTCACCAACGCGCTCGCCATGACCACCGCCGACACCGAGGGCGTGGCTCTCGTGCCGATCCGCGACGCGGGCTGCGAGCGGGCGGTCGCCACCTGGTGGCGGACCGGCGAGGAGTCACCCGCGGTCGCGGCGGTACGGGAGTGTCTCGACCGGCTGCCGGGGCCGACCTGGCCGTGGGCCGCCCCTGCCGTGCCCGCGCCATCCGCTAGTCGAATAGCAGCATTCGCGAGCGAGCACTGACGGGCCATCAGTGCGCTCCTACGGTTGCCCCAGTCGATTCGCCGACATGGACAGGAGCACATACCGCATGGCCAACTCCTTCTCCCCCGAGACCATCGAGGCGTTCCGCTCGATCGCCACGGCGTCCGTCGCCGACGCGGTCGAGCAGTTCGGAGCGCACGGCTACCTCTCCGGCACCATCCGCCAGGTCCTGCCCGGCAAGCTCGTCGGCCCGGCCGTCACCGTCCTGGAGGTCCCCTCGCCCGAGCCCGCCCCGCCGGAGCACGCGCTGCGGGCCATCGACGAGTCGGCGCCGGGCAGCGTCGTCTGCATCGCGGCGGGCGGCGCCGACGTCGCGGTGTGGGGCGGCCTGATGAGCGCGGGCGCCGTCGCCAACGGCGTCGCGGGCGCGGTCCTCGACGCGGGTGTGCGCGACATCGAGGAGATCCGCCGCGACTACCCGCACTTCCCCGTCTACGCCCGCGGCGGCGTCCCGGCCACCACCGTCGGCCGCTACCGCACGGTCAGCCTCAACGAGCCGGTGGAGATGGGCGGTACGCGGGTGTACCCCGGCGACCTGATCGTCGCGGACAGCGACGGCGTGGTGTGCGTACCCGCCGACCGCGTGCCCCAAGTACTGGACGCGGCGCAGGAGATCGAGCGAAGGGAGCGCGAACAGACGGCTCTGATCCTGGAATCGGGGTCGCTTCAGGGCGGGCTCGAGAAGTACCACCGGATCTGAGGCCGGCCGCCATGGACATCCTCGCGCTGGGCGAGCCCCTCCTCGAATTCAACACGTCCACGGATACGCCGGGTCCGGTCGACGCGGGCGCCTCCTTCACTGTCGGACACGGCGGTGACACCTCCAACTTCTGTGTGGCGGCCCGACGTTCGGGGGTCGACACCGGGTACGTGACGCGTATCGGGGACGACGACTTCGGTGGCGCCTTCCTGCGGCTGTGGGAACGGGAGGGCATCCGCACGGAGCACGTCATCCGCGAGCCCGGCGGACGGACCGGGATCTACTTCATCTCCCGTACGCCGACCGAGAGTTCCTTCACGTACTACCGTGCCCAGTCCCCCGCCAGTCGGCTCACCCCCGCCGACATTCCGCAGGAGGCGATCGCCCGGGCCCGCCTCCTGCACCTGAGCGGCATCACGCAGGCGATCTCCACCTCGGCCTGCGACGCGTCCTTCCACGCGATGCGACTCGCGCGGGACAACGGCACGTTGGTCAGCTACGACCCCAACATCCGGCCCGCCCTGTGGCCCGCCGAACGGGCCCGCGCCGTGGTCTGGCGCAGCGTCGAGCTCTGCGACATCGCGCTGCCGAACCTCGCCGAGGGGCGGCTGCTCACCGGGCTTACGGCGCCGGACGACATCGTGGCCGAGTTCGTGCGTCGCGGGCCTTCGGTCGTCGTCCTGAAGATGGGCGAGCAGGGCGCGCTCCTCGCTCACGACGGGACGGTCACCCGCATCCCGCCGCACCCGGTCGACCCGGTCGACACCACCGGAGCCGGTGACACCTTCGACGGCGCCTTCGCGGCGCGCCTCCTCGCCGGGGCCACCGCGACGGAGGCCGCCCGGTACGCGGCGGTCGCGGCGGCGCTCACCACGACCGGGCCGGGCGCCGTCACCCCGATCCCGCACCGCGACACCGTCGAGAGCGAGCTCAAGGACCGTCGACCATCACCGTCAACCACGCCTGTCCGATGAGGAGTTGAGAAGCCAATGGTTCGCGCCACACGCCACATCGCCGTGGCGGCATGCTCGGGAATCCTGCTGCTTGCGGGGTGCTCCGACGGTTCCACCGTGGACGATGCCGTGGAGGGTGCATCCGGCGCGGGCGCGGCGGCGCCGGTCCGCGTCAGAGCCGGATATGTGTCCGCCATCGACCAGATAGGCCTGCCGTCCGGGGTGGAGGCCGGGTACTTCGACGAACAGAACCTCAACGTGAAGCTGGCCCAGCCGTACCCGACCGGCGTGGACGCGCTCAACGCCCTGCAGGCGGGCGAGGTCGACTTCATCCAGGTCGGCACACCCGCGATCGCCGCAGCCCAGAAGGGCATCGACCTGTCGCTGGTCGGCAACTACACCGGCTCGTCCAGCCAGAAGAGCATCGACGAGACGATGGCCGTCGTCACCACCGCCGCGTCCGGCGTGGACGGCAAGGACCTCAAGACCCTGCGCGGAAAGAAGATCGGCGTCTCCGAGGGCTCCATCAACCACCTCTACCTGCTCGGTCTGCTGCGCGAGGCCGGCCTGAAGACCGGCGACGTCAAGATCGTGAACACCGAGCCGCCGGACATGGCGGTCGCCCTCAAGACCGGCGGCATCGACGCGGCGATCGTCTGGGACCCGTTCCCCATCACCATCGTCGACCAGGTCGACGGCGCCAAGGAGGTGCTGCGCGGCGGCGGGCACATCCCGTTCATCGGCTACATCGTCACCACACCCTCGTACGCGAAGAAGCACCCCGAGGTCGTCGAGCGCTTCCTGACGGCGCGGGCGCGCACCGACCATTGGATGCGCGAGAACCCGAAGGACGCGGCCGACTCCGCGACCCGGTGGCTGCCCGGCACGAAGAAGCCGGTGGCCGTGGAGGCGATGAAGTACAACGTGAAGCAGCTCGATCCGCGCTTCTCCGCCTGCAACTACCTCGCCCTCGACACCCAGGCCCGGCTGCTCGCCAAGCAGGGCGCCGTCAAGTCCGGCTTCGACGTCGACAAGTACTTCGACCCGGAGCCGATCCTGAAGGTGATGGCGGCCAACCCGAAGCTCTTCCGTGATCTGCCCGACGTACCGAAGGCGGCGGCCGTCAAGGGCGGATACCACTTCGACCGGGCGAGTGCCTCGAAGGCCTGCCCGTCGTGACCCCGCCGACGACGAAGGCGGCTCCCCCGCGCCCGGCGGCCGCCCTGTCGGGCCACGCACGAGAGCCTCGTAAGCGGGGTGGCTCCCGGCTCGGCCGCGCGCTCTGGTTCCTCGGGCCGCTCGCCGTACTCGCCGTCGCGTGGGCGGTGACGGTGGCCGTCACGGGGACACCACTGCGGGTGTTCCCGCAGGTGACCGACGTGGCCAGCGCGCTCGGTGACATGGCGGCGAGTGGTGACCTGGTCCGGCACCTGGGCGCGAGCCTGCGGCGGATGGGCATCGGGATCGTGCTCGCGCTGGTGACCGCGTTGCCGTTCGGCATCGCCCTCGGGTCGAGCCGCGCGCTGTCCGCGTTCTTCGCGCCGCTGCTGCGGTTCTCGGTCGCGCTCGCGGGCATCGCGTGGATCCCGGTGGCGACGCTGTGGTTCGGCTACGGCGACCGCGCGGTGATCTTCATCGTGTGGAACGCGATGTTCTTCGCGCTGACGTACAACGCGATGCTGGGCGTGCGCCAGATCCCGGTCCAACTGCTGCGCGCGGCAAGGTCGTTGGGGACAGGACGGGTGCGGATGTTCTGGGAGATCCTGCTGCCGGGCGCCCTGCCGAGTATCGTGACCGGCCTTCGCGTGGGTCTCGGGTACGGCTGGCGTGGGCTCGTGGCCGCCGAGATCATCGCGGGCAGCGCGGGCCTCGGCTACGCCCTGTTCCAGGCGCAGAAATACTTCCGCACCGACGTCATCATCGCCTCGATGGTCATCATCGGGGTGCTGTGGCTGCTGATGGACCGGCTGCTGCTCGCGCCTCTTGAGCGGCGCACCGTGGAGCGCTGGGGCATGACGGGGGTGAACCGCTGATGACCGCACTGTCCACGGCCACGATGCCCATGTGGCGGCGCCTGTTGCGCAGCGGCACGGTCCGCACGCTCGGCCCGTTCGTGCCGGTCGTCGCCCTGTGGTGGCTGCTCGCCGAGTTCGAGGTGTTCCCCCGGTCGTTCTTCGCCGGCCCCGGCGAAGTAGTCACCACGCTCGGCGGCCTCCTGGAGAAGGGCATCCTGCCGGGCTATCTCTCCGACTCCCTGACCCGCCTCGCGTACGGCGTCGGGTTCGGGCTGCTCATCGGCCTGCCGCTGGGCTTCGCGGTCGCGATGATCGGCCCGTTGCGCCGGTTCTTCTGGCCGATTTTGCTGTTCTTCCAGGCGATCGCGGACATCGCGTGGCTGCCGATCGTCATCGTCTGGTTCGGCTTCAGCCTGACCGCCGTCACCTTCGTGATCGTCTACACCATCGTCTTCCCGCTGATGCTCAGCGTCGTCGCAGGCGTCGAACAAGTGCCGCGCGAGCTGGTGCGGGCGGCGCGGAGCCTCGGGGCCGGGCGGTGGCGGGTGTTCGTCGAGGTGATCGTGCCGGGGTCGCTGCCTTCGGTGGCGGGCGGCGTCCGCACCGGGCTCGGCTACGGCTGGCGGGCGCTGGTGGCCGCCGAGATCATCGTCGGCACCAGCGGGATCGGCTACATGATGTTCGACGCGCGCCGGGTCGGTGACATCAGCCAGGTCTTCCTCGGCATGGTCGTCCTCGGCGCGCTCTGGTACGCGCTGGACGCGCTGATTCTGGCCCCGTTCGAGCGGGCGACCGTCGAACGCTGGGGAATGGTGAGGACGTTGGAGGCAGACGGATGACCGCTCTGGAGATCAGCAAGCTGCGCAAGGCCTACGCCGACGCCTACAGCGGCGAGGAGGTGACAGCCATCGACGAGGTCTCCTTCGGCGTCCAGGAGGGCGAGTTCGTGTCGGTCCTCGGGCCGAGCGGCTGCGGCAAGACCACCGTCCTGAACATCGTCGCCGGGTTCGTCGAGGCGAGCGGCGGCACGGTGTCCGTGGACGGCGCGCCCGTGCACGGCCCCGGCCCCGACCGAGGTGTGGTGTTTCAGAGCCATGCGCTCTTCCCGTGGAAGACGGTGCTCGGCAACGTCGCGTTCGGGCCGCGGATGCGCGGCGTGGCGAAGACCGAACGCGCCGACCGGGCAAGGGAGTTCCTCGACCTGGTCGGCCTCGGGGGCTTCGAGCACCGCTATCCGCACGAACTGTCCGGCGGCATGCAGCAGCGGCTCGGCGTGGCCCGCGTACTCGCCAACGAACCGGCGGTGATGCTCATGGACGAGCCGTTCGCCTCCATCGACGCGCAGACCCGGCGCAAGCTGCAGGAGGACCTCACCGGCATCTTCGAGAGCCGTCGCCCGACGGTCTTCTTCGTCACCCACGACGTCGACGAGGCGGTGTTCCTCTCCGACCGCGTCGTGGTGCTCTCCCGGCGCCCCAGCCGGGTCAGGGAGATCGTCGACGTCGAACTGCCCCGGCCGCGGCGCTGGGACGCCGCCGTGACGCTGCCGGGATTCCGGGCCACCGTGGACCGGGTCAACGCACTGCTGGCAGGGGATGGGGGTGAGGACGGTGCCGCCGACGTCGTCGCTTCTTCGTAGGACCGCGAAGAGTCCCACGCTGCGGAAGATCGCGGTGGTGGTGCTGCTCGTCATCGTCTACCAGGTGTGGCTGAGCGTGCAGGCCACCGGAAAGGTCGACTCGGGGGTGGGCGAACTCCGCGACCCCCGAGGGCGGTTCGCGGTCGACGTCGAACTCGACTTCAAGCCCGAGCGGTACCACATCCTGCAGTTGCAGAAGCACGGCCGGATCGCCGGTACCGACGGGCATGTGGTGCATCTGCGCGGGGTGGCACCGGCCGGGGTGGACGCGCTGACCCGCGAGTACTGGATCGAGCACATCGGGGCGCCAGGGGGAGCGCCGCGCTGAACCCGCTTGCCGGGCAGGCGGGTTCACGGCTTCGCACGCTATTCGGAAACCGTATCGGCCCTCCTCTGAAAGCCGGTCCCTTCTGGTCCGCGGCGCGCGGGCGACGGTAGACGAGAGGCATGCTCCGTTCCGATCTGCGTCTCGAATGGCTCGTCTCCTTCCTCGGCGTCGTGGACACCGGCAGCTTCAGTGCGGCGGCCGAGCTGACCCACCGCTCCCAGCCGCGCGTGAGCATGCATGTCGCCGCCCTCGAACGGGAGGCGGGGGTGCCGCTGTTCGACCGCGACCGGCGCCCTGTGACACCCACCGACGCGGGAGCGGTCCTCGCCGAGCACGCACGCGCCATCCTGCGCCGGCTCGCGGGGGCCGAGGCCGCGATGGCCGGGTACCGCGGCGCCGCGCGCGGGGTGGTGACGCTGGGCAGCTACCCGAGCGCGAGCGTCGCGTTCGTGCCGCAACTCCTCGAACGCATGGCACGAACCCGCCCCGCCATCAAGGTGGTGCTGGTCGAGCGCTCCACCCTGGAGCTCGACGCGGCGCTGGCGAGCGGCGAGGTGGACATCTGCCTGCGCCCCATGGCACCTCCGCCGGGCCCTTCGGTGGAGTCGCGGCCGCTGTGGTGGGAGGGCCTGATCGCGGTGCACCCGCCCGACCATCTGCTCGCCGAACTGCCGGAGCCACTACCGCTCGCCGCGGTGGCCGCGCATCCCCTGATCACCATCGGCCGGCTCGGCTCGTCCGAGGCGATGGGCTTCGAGACGTACCGCGCGTTCAGCGAACGCGGCCTCGAGCCCAACGCCGTACAGGCCACCAACCAGCCGCAGACCCTCATCTCGCTGGTCCGCAGCGGCCTCGGCATCGGTGTCACCAACCTGCTCGCCGTCGCCACCGCGGACACCTCGGGCGTCGTGGCGCGCAGGCTCGATGTGCCCTGCGGGCGCAGGGTCGCGGTGCACTGGTCCACCACCCGGACACTGACACCTCCCGCACGCACGTTGCTGCGCGAGATCGAGGCATCGGAGGCACCGGCAGGCACCCGGGACCTGACGGGAGACTCCCCGCACGGCTCATCCCCCGGTTCATCCAACTTGCGAATACCCGCATCAGCACGGCGCGCTTAACGCCGGACGGCGACGTTCCTAGCGTTAGGACCTGACCCAAACGACAGGTCCTAAGTCCAACACCGGTCAACGAGGCGGAAGTTGAGGGTTCGGATGCGTACTGACCCAGTCACACGTCGCACGATTCTCGGGCGCAGCGCGGCGGCCGGCGGGGCGCTCGCGCTCGGCCCGCTGTTCGCGGGGCAGGCGGCGGCCGCGGAGACCTCCCCGTACAAGGACGGGGCCGCCGCGAAGAAGGGCGGCTACGAGCGCATCGGTGTCCGGCCGCTCATCAACGGCCGTGGCACCTACACCGTCCTGAGCGGTTCGCTGATCCTGCCGGAGGTGCGCGAGGCCATCGACAGCGCGGCCCGCCAGTACGTGCAGTTGGACGAGCTGGCCGACGGCGTCGGCAGACGACTCGGCGAGCTGACCGGAGCCGAGTTCGGCATGGTCAGCTCCGGCTGCTCGGCGGCCCTGACACACGCGTCCGCGGCCTGCACGGCGGGCGGCAACCCGGATCTGCACATCCAGATCCCCGACCTGAGCGGCTTCGCCAAGACCGAGGCGGTCATCCCGAAGCACTCCCGGAACGTGTACGAGGCCGCGATCAGCGCGGTCGGCCTGAAGGTCGTCGAGGTGGCCACCCGTGAGGAGATGAAGGCGGCGCTCGGCCCGCAGACCGCGCTGGTCTACGTCTTCGCGATGCCCCGCGTCGACGAGAGCGAGCTGGACCTCAAGACGATCGCCGAGCTCGCCCACGCGAAGGACGTGCCGGTCCTGGTGGACGCCGCCGCCGAGGTGCTCACCATCCCCAATGTCCATCTGGAGCGCGGCGCCGACCTCGTCGCGTACAGCGGCGGCAAGGCGCTGCGCGGTCCGCAGTCGGCGGGCGTCCTGCTCGGCCGCGAGGACCTGGTGCGCGCGGCCTGGGTGCACAGCGCGCCGCACCACGGTTACGCGCGCGGCTTCAAGGTCGGCAAGGAAGAGGCCATGGGCATGCTCGCGGCCGTCGAGATGTGGGTGCGCCGCGACCACAAGGCCGAGTACGCGAGGTGGACTTCATGGCTGAGGACCATCGCCAAACGGGTCTCCGCCGCCGTCCCGGGTGTCACCTCCGAACTCGTCCAGCCGGAGGGCCTGTCCAACCGCACACCAACCCTCAATCTGTACTGGGACGCGGAGAAACGCGGTGTCGTCGGCCAGACGATCGTGGACGCCCTGTGGGAGGGCGAGCCGCGCATCGCCATCAACCCGGCCTCCGGCAAGAAGCCCTCGCAATCGGGCCTCGCCATCACCCCGTACATGCTGGAACCCGGCGACGAGAAGACCATCGCCGACCACATCGTCAAGCAGCTCAAGGACCCGCCCCCGGCCCCCGCCAAGCCGAAGCCTCCTGCCGTCGACGCGAGCGGCACCTGGTCCCTGGAGATCACCTACGCGGCCGGCGCCTCCAGCGCGCACAAGCTGACGCTGAAGCAGGACGGCGCGAAACTCACCGGCACCCACCGCGGCGACATCGTCTCGCGCGCCGCCACGGGGTCCGTCAGCGCCGACGAGGTGACGGTGACCAGCAGCTACGGCGAGGAGCACGGCGACTCCCTCTCGTACACCTTCACCGGGAAGCTCTCCGGCGACGCGATGAGCGGACGCGTCGATCTGGGCGAGTACCTCAAGGGCAGCTGGAAGGCGACCCGCACGTCCTGAGCACCACTTCGCAACCACTCTCACCTTCATCGGAGGACGCGTGACCTCGAACCGACGGGACTTCATCCGCAGGGCCCCCGCAGTGGCGGCCGTCGCCGCCGTACCGGCCGTGGTGGCGGGAGCGGGCACGGCCTCGGCCGCCGACGCCCGGCACGGCAAGCCGGACAAGCCGCGCAAGGAGGTGCACTACCCCGACGGCGAGAAGCCACCGGAGAACCCGCTCTTCAGCCCGATCGTCACGTACGGCTCGATGGTCTTCATCTCCGGCATCGGCGCCCACTTCGAGGGCGACATCCGCGCGCACACCGACCACGTACTCAACGAGGTGGAGCGCTATCTGGAGTCCGTGGGCTCCTCGATGGCGAAGGTGCTGAAGATCAATGTCTATCTGAACACCCTCGACGACTACGACGGAATGAACGAGGTCTTCCTCGGCCGCTGGGGCCCCGAACCGGGCGTGCGCACCACGATCGCGGCGGCGGCCGGCATCCCCGGCGACTCGCTGGTCGAGATCGACTGCATCGCCGTCATCTGACCGCCGGGACCCCATTCCGTCCCACTCATTCCGTCCCACTCGTACAAGGAGAGTGCTTCATGGAGGCAAGACAGCGGGCCCACTGGCTCGTGCTCCCCGCGGCGGTGACGCTGGTGCTGGGCGCGGCGACAGCGGGCGCCTCGGCGCCTTCGGCAGCGGGCGCGAAAGCGAAGGCCGAGGCCTACGACCTGGTGATCGAGCGCGGCCATGTCATCGACCCGAAGAACCACGTGGACGCGGTCCGCGACGTCGCGGTCAAGGGCGGGAAGATCGCGAAGGTGGCGAGGGACATCGACTCCTCCGCCGCGAAACAGACGGTCGACGCGGCCGGTACGTACCTCACTCCCGGCCTGATCGACCTGCACGCCCACCTGTTCCCCGGCCCCGAGGACGACTACGCGAACGGCAAGAACGGGGTGTCGCCCGACGGCTTCACCTTCCGCACGGGTGTCACCACCGCGGTGGACGCGGGCTCATCCGGCGCGGCCAACTTCGAGCTGTTCAAGAAGAACATCATCGACCGGTCCCAGACCCGGGTTCTCGCCTTCCTCAACATCGTCGGCAAGGGCATGGGCGGCGCCAAGGTCGAGCAGGACGTCAGTGACATGAAGCCGGGGCCCGCGGCCGAGTACCCGGACACCGTCGTCGGCATCAAGACCGCGCACTACGAGGGCAAGGACTGGGCCGCCGTCGACAACGCGGTCGAGGCGGGCACCAAGGCGGACCTCCCCGTCATGGTCGACTTCGGCGCCAACCACCCGGAGCGGCCGATCGAGCAGCTCCTCGGCGAGAAGCTGCGCCCCGGCGACATCTACTCGCATGTGTACTCGGGGTTGCGCAACGAGCTGCTCGACAACGGCAAGCTCAATTCGGGCCTGCACAAGGGCCGGGAGCGCGGTGTGCTGTTCGACGTCGGGCACGGCGGCGGCAGCTTCAGCTGGAACGTGGCCGTCGAGGCGATGAAGGAGGGCTTCGCGCCCGACACCATCTCCACCGATCTGCACATCACCAGCATGAACGCCGGCATGAAGGACATGCCGAACATCATGGGCAAGTTCCTCACGCTCGGCATGCCGCTGAAGGACGTGGTCGAGGCCTCCACCTGGAAGCCCGCGAAGGCGGTCGGCCGCGCCGACCTGGGCAACCTCTCGGTCGGAGCCCCCGCCGACCTGGCGATGTTCTCCCTCGACAAGGGCAGGTTCGGCTACGTCGACAGCTTCGGCTTCCGCATCGACGGCAGCCGCAAGCTCACCACCCAGCTGACCGTCCGCGACGGCAAGGTGGTGTGGGACCTCAACGGCAAGTCCGCCACGAAGTGGACACCGGGCGCCAAGCCGGACACCGGGGAACACGAGCACTGACAGGCACTGACCAGCATTCGGACAAGTGGACGAGGCCCTTCCGGTGGTTGCATACGATTCCACGAAACGCACGACCAGCACCACCCGCACCATCGGAAGCACACCGGAAGGCCCCCGTGAGCACCACCACACCCCCGACCGCCGGGACGGGAACCGTCGCGATCCGGTCCGCGGCCGACGTCTCGGACCTGGTCAACTCCGGCACGGCGCGCGGCAAGCACGCCCGGATGATCGTGATCATCGCGCTCGGCGGCATCTTCCTCGACGCGTACGACCTCAGCTCGCTCGCGTACGGGCTGCCCGACATCACGAAGCAGTTCGGCCTCAGCTCCGCGATGGCCGGTGTCGTGACCGCCTCGATCAGCGTCGGCTCGCTGATCGGGGCGCTCGTCGGTGGCTGGCTCGTGGACCGAATAGGCCGCTATCGGGTCTTCATGGCCAACATGCTGTTCTTCGTCGTTACGGCGTTGGTGTGCTCGGTCGCGCAGGATGTGTGGACGCTGATCGGCGCCCGCTTCGTGATGGGCATCGGCGTCGGCATGGACATCCCGGTCGCCATCGCGTTCCTCGCCGAGTTCTCCCGGCTGCGCGGCAAGGGCAGCAAGGGCTCGCGCACGGCCGCCTGGTCGCCCGCCTGGTACGCGGCGACCAGCGGCTGCTACCTCGTCATCATGGCGCTGTACTTCCTGCTGCCGGACGCCCACCTGGGCTGGCTGTGGCGCTTCACGGTCGGGTTCGGCGCGATCCCCGCGCTCGTGGTCCTGCTGCTGCGCCGGCGGTACATGAACGAGTCCCCGACCTGGGCCGCCGACCAAGGTGACCTGGACCGCGCGGCGAGCATCCTGCGGCAGTCGTACGGTGTGGAGGCGTACGTCCCCGATGACGTCGAGGGGAAGTCGGAGCGGCCGCGGCGGCCCGGACTCGCCTCCTACGCGCGCCTGTTCACGGGCCCGTACCGCACCCGCACCATTCAGTCGGTGGCGGTCGGGCTCGCGGAGACCTTCGGCTACAACGCGGTCGCGTTCGGCCTGCCGATCATCATCGCGACGCTCATGACGCAGGGGCCGCTGACCACGATCGCGTCGTCCTTCACCCTGAACCTCGTCTTCGCGCTGACCGGCGGACTGCTCGGCATCCGCTGGGCGTCGACGAAGGGCGCCTGGCCGATGATGACGCTGGGCTTCGCGATCCAGCTCGTCGCGATCTCGGTGCTCGCGCTCATCGGGCAGCCGTCGGGCACGGCTGTCGTCACGGCGGGCATCCTGATGCTGGGAGCCTTTATGTTCGCCCAGGGATTCGGTCCCGGCGCACACATCATGAGCTACGCCTCGCTGGGGTTCCCGACCTCCATGCGCGGTGTCTCCATCGGCTTCAACCAGGCGGTCCTGCGCCTCGGTTCGACGCTCACATTGTTCTTCTTCCCGATCCTCAGCACCGGCCTCGGCACGGGGGTGTACTGGGTGATCCTCGGCGCGCCCGTCCTCGGCCTGATCGCGCTGCTCGTCAAGCGCTGGGAGCCGGTGGGCTTCGATCCCGATGCGGAGGAGCGCGAACTCAGTCTCCGGTCGATCTGAGCGGGACCGCGCCCACGCTGTGGCCGCGCCGGTCGAGCAGTCGGCCGGCGTGCTTCAGTGTGCGCAGCACCACCGCGCGCTCCGTGATGCGCAGGCCGAGATCGGCGAGGCGGCGGTTGAGGAGGGCCTCCGTGGTGTGCACCTCGGCGAGTGTGCGCAGCCAGATGTCCAGGATGAGGTTGTGGGTGCCCGCGGTGATGCTGCACATGCGCAGCCCCGGCAGGGTGCGCAGGGCCTGCACGGCGGGGTCCAGGTTCTCGGCGGGCACCGACCCGAAGTAGACGGCGGAGACCGGGAATTCGGTCAGCGGCCGGGCCAGCGTGCACCGCAGCGAGAGCCTCCCGCCCGCGGTGAGCACCCGCAGCCTGCGCCGGACCGTGGCGGTGCTCGCCCCGGTGGCACGGGCCAGGCCGGACAGCGGCATCCGCCCGTCCGAGCCGAGCGCGTGCGCGATGCGCCGGTCGATGGAACGTATCGGCTCATCGGGGACGGGGCTCCCGGCGTCCGCGTACTCGGGCCGCAGCAGCGCGCGCTGGCCCGGCGTGAGGCTCCGCAGCCGCCACTGCGCCCCCTCGAAGGGCACCGCCGTGATGACATGGATACGGGTGCCGCGCACACCGTGCAGCCGGGAGATCCGCTCGCCGGTGTACCGAGCGAGGTCGTCGAACGACGAGGCGCCCACGATGGCCAGCAGATCGCGCCCACCGGACGTCTGCTTGAGGCTGAGCATCCGGGAGTCGGCGGCGAGCGACGTCAGCACGTCCTCCGGCAGATGCCCACCGGTGTCGATCTCGACCTGCGCGTACACCGACCCTTCGTCGCGGTCGAGCGCGAGGTACCCGTCGACCCAGGCCGCCCCGCTACGCGCGAGCCGCTCCCAGCGGCGGGCGGCGGTGACGGGGTCGATGTCGAGGGCCTCGCCGACGAGTGTCCACGGGGCGCGGGTGTTGACCTGAAGCGCGTGCACGAGCGCGAGGTCGAGCTCGTCGATCCGGGTGCGGTCGGCGACGGGCTCCGCCGGGGCCGGTTCCGACGGCTCTGACAGTTCTGAATGCTGCGTTCTCACGGTGGCCGAAATCCTGCACAGTTAGGTGGACCAGGTCAGGTTCCTGCGATTTTACGTGTTCGTCATCGCCGAATCCGACAGTGTTCGCTCATGAGTTCCCAACAGCCTTCCTCGCCCCGCTCGCTCCGCGTCACCAACGCCCGCCTGATCGACGGCACCGGCGCCGCGCCTGTCGAGAACGCCACGCTCGTCGTCGACGCCGAGGGCCTCATCGCGTACGCGGGCCCGTCGGCGACGGCGCCGGACGCCCAACCCGGCGTACACACCATCGACGCCGGTGGTCGCACCCTCCTCCCCGGCTTCATCGACACCCACGTCCACCTCGGTGTCGAGTCCGCGCGCCAGATGGTGCGCCGCTACGAGCAGGACAGCACGGTCGAGGTGTTCCGCACGGCGGAGCGCCTGCGTGCCACCCTCGACGCCGGTGTCACCACGGTGCGCGACCTGGGCGGGCTCCCGGCCGGGTACCGCACGGCCGTCGCGCAGGGCCTGACCGCGGGACCGCGCATCCACACGGCGGTCCGCATCCTCAGCCACACCGGCGGCCACGCCGACTTCGCCACCGAGTGCGGCTTCGACCCGAGCTCCGGGATGGGCGAGATCGCCGACACACCGGACGAGGTGCGGCTCGCGGTGCGCAAGCTGCTGCGCGCGGGCGCCGATGTCATCAAGGTGTGTGCCACCGGCGGCATGTCGAGCCCCTACGACCACCCCGACGACGAGGGCCTGACCGAGGACGAGATCCGTACGGTCGTCGAGGAGCTGGCCCGGCACGGCGGCCGCCCGGTCGCCGCGCACGCGCAGGGCACGGCGGGCATCCTCAACGCCATCCGCGGTGGTGTCACCAGCGTCGAGCACGGCTACGGCATGTCGGCGCAGGCCCGTGAACTCGCGGGCGAGCGGGGCACGTTCGTGGTCCCGACGCTCTCCACGGTCTTCGACGGCATCGACAAGGCCACCATGGAGCCGTACCACTACGAGAAGAAGGTCCGCTGGTCCGGGATCACCAAGGAGAACATCTCCGCGGCGATCGCCGAAGGCGTGAAGATCGCCATGGGCACGGACGCGGCGATGGTCCCGCACGGCCGCAACCTGCGCGAACTCACCCACCTCGTCGCCCTCGGCATGACACCTCTCCAGGCGATCACCACGGGTACCCGCTCCGCCGCCGAACTCCTCGGCCTGGAAGCCGAGATCGGCACCCTGGAGGCGGGCAAGCGGGCCGACCTGGTGCTGTGCGAGGGCGACCCGCTCGCCGACATCGCGCTGCTCGCCGACCCGGGGAACGTCGTCCTCGTCGCACAGGGCGGCACGCTCAGCAAGAACGGGCTCGGGACATGACGACACACGCGCCGGCCCCCGAGAAGGACCCCACCAGACGGGGGTTCATCGACAAGGCCATGTCCGGCATCGAGCGGGTGGGCAACAAACTCCCCCACCCGGTCCTCCTCTTCCTCGGCCTGTTCGTCCTCGTCGGCGCCGCGTCCACCGCGCTCGCGGCGGCCGGCGCGACGGTGCGGATACCCGGCGAGGACAAGACGGTCGCGGTGCAGGGGGTGTTCACCGGGAACGGCGTGGTCTGGCTCCTGGAGAACTTCATCCCCAACTTCACGGGCTTCCCGTCGCTCGGCACCGTACTGCTGATGATGGCGGCGGTGGGTGTCGCCGAGCGCACGGGCCTGCTGGAGACGGTGGTGCGTGCCTCGATCTCCCGCGCCCCGCGCGCCTTCCTCCCGTACCTGGTCGCCTTCGTGGCGGCGCAGGCCCACTTGATGAGCGACGTGGCGATCCTGGTGATCCCGCCGCTGGCCGCGCTGGTGTTCAAGAACGCGGGCCGCAACCCGGTCGCGGGGCTGATCGGCGGCTTCGCCTGCGTGTGCGCCGGATACGCGGCGGGCTTCTCGATCGGCGCGCTCGACGCCCTCTACACCGGCATCACCCACCAGGCCGCGCAGGTCCTCCCACAGGGCGCGGACGCCCCGACGCACATCCTGATCAACTACTTCTACACGGCGTCGGCCAGCGTCATCCTCGCCCTCATCGGCGGCTTCCTCATCTCGCGGATCCTGGAACCGCGACTGCCCTGGCCGACCGCGGACGGCACCGGGACGGACGCAGACGTCACCACGGGCGAAGTCACCACGGAGGTCACCGCCCTCCAGCGCCGGGGCATGCTCCGCGCGGGCCTGTCGGTCCTCGCCTACGCCGCCGTGGTCCTCACCTGCTGGCTGCTGCCCGGCTCCCCGCTGCGCGGCGAGGGCGGATCGCTGGTCCCCTCCCCCGTCCTCGACGGCATCGTCCCGCTCCTCTTCGTGGCGTTCCTGCTGGCCGGCGCGGTCTACGGCCGTACGGTCAAGGCGGTGACGCGCTTCGAGGACGTGCCGCGCATGATGGCCGACGCGATCACGGGCATGTCCGCGTACATCGTGCTCATCCTGGTCATCGCGCAGGTCATTGGCGTCTTCGACTGGACGAACCTGGGCACGCTGCTCGCGGTGAAGGGCGCGGCGCTGCTCGAATCGGTGGGCCTGACGGGCTACTTGGGCCTGGTGGCCTTCGTCCTGCTGGTCTGCGTGCTGAACCTGTTCATCACGTCGGGCTCGGCGCTGTGGTCCCTGGTGGCCCCGGTCTTCGTCCCGGCCTTCATGCTGCTCCACATGGAACCGGCGGTCACCCAGGCCGCGTTCCGCATCGGCGACTCGGCCACCCAGATGATCACGCCCCTGAACCCCTATGTCTTCCTGCTCCTCACGGTCCTCAGACGCTACGAGCCGGAGGCCCAACTCGGCTCCCTGCTCTCGAGGTTGTCGGTTTTCGTGGTGCCGTTCCTCGTGGCGTGGCTGGCCGTGCTCGGCATCTTCTACGGCTTCGACATACCGCTGGGGCCGGGGGCGTCGATCCACACACCCTGACCCACCCACAATTCCTTCACATCTACACCACCCACCGTTCACATGACATATGCTCGCGGGGCACCATTGGAACCACTGAGGGGGGAACCTCATGCGTTACCGCTACGCCCTGCCCGCTGCCGCCGCCGTCGCCGCGCTCGCCGCGACCGTGTCTCCCGCGCAGGCCGCCGAGTACCACTCGGCACTGAAGGTGAGGGGCGTTCAGTACGACGCTCCCGGCCCGGACTCCAACCGCTGCTCGGGCGGCAACACCAAGAACGAGTACCTGACCATCAAGAACTACTCGCGCACCGCGACGGTCAACCTCAAGGGGTACGTCGTGAAGGACGCCACGGGGAACCGCTTCAAGTTCACCGCGAGCCACTCCCTGCAGCCCGGTGACTACGTCAAGCTGCGCGGCGGCAACGGCAGCGACTCCGACGCGAAGAACGTCGTCTACCGCGACAACTGCAACTTCATATGGAACAACAGCGGGGACACCATCTACCTGTACAAGCCGTCCGGCGCCCGTTCCGACGTCCACAAGTACACCAAGGCGGCGAACGACCGGGACCGCAACGGATACATCAAGTTCCACAGCTGACCGGACCCGTACCGCACCCCGCCCACCGGTGTCGACCCCGGTGGGCGGGGTGCTGTTCGTCTACTGGACGTACGTCTCGAACTCCGCCACCTGGGGCGTCGCGCTCGCGCCGCTCGGCGACCAGTACGTGGTCATGCTGCCGTCGGCGTGGGTGTCTGCGTCGAGCTTGTACGAGTACGGGATCGAGACCGTGGTGTTGGACACCGGGTCCGGGCCCGCCGGCTTGCACTCACTACCGGCCGGCGACCACGTCACGTAGTCGAAGATGTTGCCGCCGACCTGCCAGGAGCCGGCTGCGTCCGTGTAGAACGCGCCGAGGACGTCCTTCGACTCGTTGAGGCTCACGTAGTAGTTGTTGTACATGTGCTCCGTGCCACCGCGGAGCAGGGGTACGCGGGAGTCGATGTTCTCGTACAGGTTGTGGTGGAACGTGATATAGCCGTTGGACAGTTCGGTCTCGCTGGAGCCGATGAGGCCGCCACGGCCCGAATTCCGCAGCGTGCTGTACGAGAGGCCGTCGTAGCCCTCCGACTCGCCGCCCGAGGCGAGCAGGTTCACCTGGTCCACCCAGACGTTGCGGACGTCGCTCTCCATGCCGATGGCGTCGCCGCCGTTGGAGGTGGGCGAGCCGGACTTCTTGACGTTCTGGACCGTCACGTTCTGGATGATGATGTTGCTGGACTGCCGTATGTGGATGCCGAGTTGGTCGAAGACCGCGCCGTTTCCGACACCCACGAGCGTGACGTTGCCGATCTGCTTGAGCTCGATGACACCGTCGGCCGTGTTGCAACTGTCGCCGGACACATTGCTGGTGTTGCCGTGGTTGACCGTACCCTCGACCTCAATGGTGATCGGGGTGCTGTCGCTCGCACGGTTGCACAGCGCCGCGTGGATCCGCGTCCCCGTGGTGGCCCGTACGGTCGCTCCGCCCGCGCCGGCGGCTGATCACCTCAAGCCCCGCTAGCGGTTGTTTTTTGAGCCCCGCCGGCGATTGAGGCGCGGGGTCCGGGGCAGAGCCCCGGCTTTTGGGCCCGGCCACGGGACCACTTCACACCGTCACCCACCTGTGACCGGCATCACCCTGTACTCAACGTCGACGTCAGGTCATCATATGACCTGCGTTCGACGGCCCACGCCCAGAGACAGGAACGGACACCCATGCACGACCCGGACCGCCCGGCACCCCCCACCCCCACGCCCCGCGTAGGCCTCGTCGGCCTCGGAGCCATGGGCCTCGGCATGGCCCGCAGCCTGCGCACCGCCGGGTTCCACGTGGCGGTCCACGACCTGCGCGCCGATGTCGCCGCCGCCTTCGCCCGCGAGGGCGGCACCGCCTACGACACGGCCGGTGACCTCGCGGCCGACGTCGACGTCCTCGTCGGCGTCGTGGTCAACTCGACGCAGGTCGAATCGGTCCTGTTCGGCGACGGGGACGGCGGCGCGGCCCACCGGCTGCGGCCCGGCTCCGTCTACGTCATGTGCTCCACCGTCGACCCGGCCTTCTCTGCCCAACTGGAGGGCAGGCTCGGCGAGTTGGGCGTCCGATTCCTCGACGCCCCGATCTCCGGCGGCGCCGCCCGCGCCGCGACCGGTGAGCTGACGATGATGACCTCCGGCTCCCCGGCGGCGTACGCGCTCGCCGACCCCGTGCTCGACGCGATGAGCGCCACTGTCTACCGGCTCGGTGACACCGCGGGGCTCGGCTCCAAGGTCAAGATCGTGAACCAGCTGCTCGCGGGCGTGCACATCGCCGCCGCCGCGGAGGCGATGGCCCTCGGCATCAAGGCGGGCGTGCCCGCCGAGTCGCTGTACGAGGTGATCACGCACAGCGCGGGCAACTCGTGGATGTTCGAGAACCGCATGGCACACGTCCTGGACGGGGACTACACACCACTGTCCGCGGTTGACATCTTCGTCAAGGACCTCGGGCTCGTGCTGGACTCGGCACGGCCGCAGAAGTTCCCGCTGCCGCTGTCCGCGACCGCCCACCAGATGTTCCTCCAGGCCTCCGCGTCCGGTCTCGGCAGCGAGGACGACAGCGCGGTCATCAAGATCTTCCCGGGCATCGAGCTGCCCGAGCCGAAGCCCGAGTCCAGGCCCGCGCCGAAGCCCGCGCCCCAGAAGGAGAACTGACATGCCCATCCGTCTCGGCTGCATCGCCGACGACTTCACCGGCGCCACCGACCTCGCCAACAACCTGGTCCGCGCGGGCATGCGCGTGGTCCAGCTGATCGACGTACCGGCGGCGGACACCAAGCCCCCGGCCGCCACCGACGCCGTCGTCATCGCGCTCAAGTCGCGGACCGTCCCGGCGGCCGAGGCCGTCGACTCCTCGCTGCGTGCCCTGGAGTGGCTGCGCTCCGCGGGCGCCGAGCAGATCTACTTCAAGTACTGCTCGACCTTCGACTCGACGCCCGCCGGCAACATCGGCCCGGTCACCGAGGCGCTGATGGACGCGCTCGGCACCGACTTCACCGTCGCGACGCCCGCGTTCCCCGACAACGGGCGCACCGTCTTCAAGGGGCACCTCTTCGTCGGCGACGTGCTGCTCGGCGAGAGCGGCATGCGCCACCACCCGCTGACCCCGATGGCCGACTCCAACCTGGTGTCGGTGCTCGGCGCGCAGACCGTGCGGCCCGTCGGGCTCATCGACCACAAGGCCGTCGCGGCCGGGCCCGAGGCCATCGCGGCCCGGATCGAGGAGCTGCGGGAGGACGGCGTCGGCGCCGCGGTCGTCGACGCCGTGTCGAACGACGACCTCGTGCGCCTGGGCGCGGCGGTCGCCGGACTGCCGCTGGTCACCGCCGGTTCGGGCCTCGCCATCGGGCTGCCCGCGAACTGGGGCATCGAGCCCTCCCCCGGGGCCGCCGAACTCCCCGCCGCCACGGGCCACTCGGCGGTCGTCGCCGGTTCGGTGTCCGCCGCGACGAACGGCCAGGTACGGGAGTTCCTCGCCACCGGCCGCCCCGGCTTCAGCGTGGATCCGATGCGGATCGCGGCGGGCGAGGACGTGGCCGCCGAGGCACTCGCCTTCGCCGACGCCCACCTGTCGTCGGACGGCCCGGTGCTCATCTACTCGACCGGGTCCCCCGACGCCGTACGCGACGTGCAGGGGCAGCTCGGGGCCGCCGAGGCCGGGGAGTTGGTGGAGCGGACGCTCGCGCGCGTCGCCCAGGGACTCGTCGAGCGCGGGGTGCGCCGGCTCGTCGTCGCCGGTGGCGAGACCTCCGGCGCCGTCGTCCAGGCCCTCGGCCTGACCGGGCTGCGGATCGGCCCGCAGATCGATCCGGGTGTGCCGTGGTGTGCCGCGCCGCTCGCCGACGGTGACACCCTCCACATCGCGCTCAAGTCGGGGAACTTCGGCGGCGCCGACTTCTTCACCTCGGCCTTCGCCCGCCCCGGGGAGGTCACGGCATGACCCCCGACACGGCACGCGCCGAGATCGTCCGCGTCGGCACCAGCCTCTTCGCCCGCGGCTACGTCCACGCCAGCGCGGGCAACATCAGCGCCAAGCTGGACGACGGCCAGGGCCACCTGATCACCCCGACCGACGCGGCGCTCGGCTTCCTCTCCGGTGACCGGATCGCCCAGGTCGACGCCGACGGACGGCAGATCGCGGGCGACCGCGCCAGCAAGACACTCTCCCTGCACCGCCGCATCTACGAGGCCGACCCCACGGCCCGCTTCGTCATCCACACCCACTCCACACACCTGGTCGCGCTCACCCTTGCCGGTGTGTGGCACCAGGACGATGTGCTGCCACCCATCACCCCGTACTACGTGATGAAGGTGGGCCACGTCCCGCTCATCCCCTACCACCGGCCCGGCGACCCGCTCGTCGCCCAGCTGGTGTCCGAACGGATCAACTCCCGCGCCGCTCAAGGCACTTCGATCCGCGCGGTCCTGCTCGACCGCCTCGGCCCCGTGGTCTGGGGCCCGGACGCCGCCTCCGCGCTCGCCGTACTCGAAGAGCTCGAGGAGACGGCCCGCCTCTGGCTGACGACCGACCGCAAGCCCGCACCGCTCCCCGAACGGGCCATCGCCGAACTGCGAGACACGTTCGGAGCGGCCTGGTAGTCCCCCGCCCGCTCATCCCCCGCTCATTCCCCCACCTGAGCCGCACAAGGAAGTGCCCCTCATGTCCACGACCGTCCCCACGGACGACACCCCCGAACTCGCGCGTGAGAACGCGGTCTTCCGCAAGGTGATCCGTCGCATCGTCCCCTTCCTGATCCTCTGTTACGTGGTCTCGTACCTGGACCGCGTGAACGTGGGCTTCGCCAAGCTGCAGATGTCCTCGGACCTCGGCTTCAGCGAGGCGGCCTACGGGCTCGGAGCCGGCCTCTTCTTCATCGGCTACTTCTTCTTCGAGGTCCCCTCGAACCTGCTGATGCAGAAGGTGGGCGCCCGCACCTGGATCGCCCGCATCATGATCAGCTGGGGGGTGGTGTCCGCGGCGTTCGCCTTCGTCAACAGCGAGACGACGTTCTACGTGCTCCGTTTCCTGCTCGGCGCCGCCGAGGCCGGCTTCTACCCCGGCGTGATCCTCTACTGCACGTACTGGTTCCCGTCCCAGCGCCGGGCCCGCGTCATCGCGATGTTCATGTCGGCGATTCCCGTCGCGGGCATCTTCGGCAACCCGCTCTCCGGCTGGATCATGGACGTCTTCGACGACGCGGCCGGCTGGAGCGGCTGGCAGTGGCTGTTCGTCGTGGAGGCGATCCCCGCCCTGGTCATCGGTGTCGTCTGCCTGTTCTGGCTCGACAACAGCGTGCGCGACGCCAAGTGGCTGACCGACGACGAGAAGACGGTCGTCGAGAAGGCCCTCGCCGCCGACGCCACCCACCACACCGTCCACGGCCGCGCCCTCGACGCCTTCCGCAACGGCAAGGTGTGGCTGATGTGCCTCATCTACTTCTGCTTCGTGATGGGTCAGTACGCGCTGACGTTCTGGATGCCGACGTTCGTACAGTCCACCGGCGTCAAGGGCGGCCTCGCGATCGGCGTCCTGAGCGCCGTCCCGTACCTGGCCGCGCTGATCGCCATGAACCTCTTCGGCTTCTCCGCCGACAAGCGCCGCGAGCGCCGCTGGCACCTGGTGATCCCATCGCTGATGGGCGCCGTCGGCTTCTCGATGGCGGCGAGCTTCACCGGTTCGACCGTGCTGGCCCTCGTCGCCCTGTCGATCGCGGCGGCAGGCGTCCTGACCTGCGCCCCGCTGTTCTGGTCGCTGCCGACCGCGTTCCTCGGCGGCACGGCGGCCGCGGCGGGCCTCGCGGTGATCAACTCAGTCGGCAACCTCGCCGGCTTCGTCAGCCCGTACATGATCGGCGCGCTGAAGGACGCGACCGGTTCGACGGCGATCCCGATGTACGTTCTGGCCCTTGCCCTCGTCATCGGTGCGGCGGCCGTCCTGACGACGAAGAAGGACGTCGTCAACCGCTGACGCACCCACCTCTTTCCCGATAGGAGTCACCATGCCAAGGTTCGCGGCGAATCTTTCCACGCTGTATCCCGAGTACGAGTTCCTGGACCGCTTCGCCGCGGCCTCGGCGGACGGCTTCGAGGCCGTCGAGTACCTCTTCCCGTACGCGTACGGGACCGCGGAGCTCCGCGCCCGCCTCGACGAACACGGCCTGCGCCAGGCCCTGTTCAACGCCTCGCCCGGCGACTGGGACGGCGGCGAGCGCGGCATCGCGGCCCTGCCCGGCCGCGAGTCCGAGGTGCGCGAGGGCGTCGACCGGGCGCTGGAGTACGCGGCCGCGCTCGGCAGCCCGCGCGTGCACATGATGGCGGGCCTCGCGCCCGAGGGTGTGTCGCGCGCCGCGTGCCGGGACACGTACCTGACCAACCTGGCGTACGCGGCCGAACAGGCGGCGCCCGCGGGGGTCGACATCCTGATCGAGCCCATCAACACCCGTGACATGCCGGGCTACTTCCTGAACCACCAGGCGGACGCCCACGCGGTCGTACGCGAGGTGGGCGCGGCCAACCTGAAGGTCCAACTCGACCTGTACCACTGCCAGATCGTCGAGGGCGACCTCACCGCCACCCTCCGCCGCGACCTGCCGACGGGCCGCGTGGGCCACCTTCAGATCGCGGGCGTCCCGGACCGCCACGAGCCCGACGCGGGCGAGCTGAACCTCACTCACCTCCTGTCGGTGGTGGACGGTTTGGGCTTCGACGGCTGGATCGGCTGCGAGTACTTCCCCAAGGCCGGCACGAGCGAGGGTCTCGGCTGGCTGAACAACTTCCGTACCGAGCAAGACAATTCTGGAGAGCACGCATCATGAGGATCGTCATCACGGGCGGCTTCGGCTTCCTGGGCCGCCAGGTCGCCGAGGCCCTGCTGGAGCGGCGCACGTTCGACGGCCTGCCCATCGACCGCCTCACGCTCGCGGACAGGTTCGTCCCGGACGAGTCGCCGCTCACAGCCAACGCACTGGTGGACGTGGTCCAGGGCGACCTCACGGACCGTCTCCCGGAGCTGTTCGCCGAGCCGGTCGACGTGGTCATCCACCTCGCGGCCGCGGTGTCGTCGGAGTGCGAGGCGGACTTCGACCTCGGCATGACCGCCAACCTGGACACAACCCGCGCTCTCCTCCAGGCTGCCCGCGCCCAGTCGGAGGCGGGCGGCCCCTCCGTACGCCTCGTGTTCGCGAGCAGCGTCGCGGTCTACGGCTCCGACGCGGCGCTCCCCCTGCCGCCCGTGGTCAGCGAGTCGACGCTGCCGACGCCGCAGTCCAGCTACGGCGTGCAGAAGCGGATCTGCGAGCAACTGGTCGCCGAGTACACGCGCCGCGGGTACGTGGACGGCCGCGTGACCCGCCTGATGACGGTGTCGGTACGCCCCGGCAAGCCGAACGCCGCCGCCTCCGGCTTCCTGTCCGGCGTCGTCCGCGAACCCCTCGCGGGCCTCGCGGCGACCTGCCCGGTGAGCCCGGAGACACGAGTGGCGCTGGCCTCCCCGCGCCGCACGGTGGAGGGCATCCTGCGGGTCGCCCAGGCCGAACTGGGCACGCGTGAGGGCCAGTTGACCGGCAAAATCCCAGTGAACCTCCCGGCCCTGACGGTCACGGTCGCCGAGATGCTCGCGACACTGCGCGAGGTGGCGGGCGACGCGGTGGCCGACCTGGTGACGGTGGCCCCGGACGCGTCCGTGGAGTCGATCGTCGGCTCGTGGCCGGCCTCCTTCGACAACACCCGCGCGGCGGCCCTCGGCCTCACCTCCGACCCGGACTTCGCGTCGGTGATCCGCCAGTACGTCGCCGACCACCCGGACGCGGTCACCGCCGAGGTGTCCGCGGCCACGTCGATAGACTGACGCCATGTTCAACAAGGTGGACGGGCCCGTGCGGCTCGCCGATCGCGTCGCCGCGATGCTCACCGAGGAGATCGAGTCGGGGCGGCTCACGGCGGGCGACAAGCTGCCGACCGAGGTGGAGCTCGTCAAGCAGCTCGGTGTGAGCCGCACGGTGATCCGTGAGGCGGTCTCCCGGCTGCGCAACGCGGGACTGGTCGAGCCGCGCCAGGGCCGGGGCGTCTTCGTGCTGCCCCGCCGCATCCGTCCCCTGGACCTGGAGGGTGACACCGAGTCGCCGGGCACGCTGGCGAAGGTGCTCCAGATCGTCGAGGTGCGCCGCGCGATGGAGGCCGAGGCCGCCCATCTCGCGGCGACCCGCGCGCAGCCCGCCGACATCGTGCGGATGCGGGCGGCGCTGGCCGCCATCGACACGGCGGTCGCGGCGGGCGGCGACGGCACGGACGAGGACCTCGCGTTCCACCGCTCCATCGCCGAGTCGACGGGCAACCCGGTCCTGGTCCCCACGGTCCACTACCTCGGCGAGGTCTCCCGCGGCGGCATCCGCGTCACCCGCGCCAACGAGGCGCGCCGCGACGACTTCTTCGAGGCGGTCCGCCAGGAACACCAGTCGATCCTGACGGCGATCGAGGCCGGCGACGCGAAGGCGGCCCGCACGGCGGCCCGCCGCCACATGAAGCACGCCGCGACCCGCCTCCAGAAGGCGGACCCGGAATTCTGGGACGAGGCGGACCACCTCGACGTGGACGTGGACCTGGACGCGGGGGCCTGAGCCACCCGCGCCGCAGACCCCCTCACCGTGCTCGGAGCAGGTGCCGGGCCATCACGATCCGCTGGATCTGGTTGGTGCCCTCGTAGATCTGGGTGATCTTCGCGTCTCGCATCATGCGCTCGGCGGGGAAGTCCTGCGTGTAGCCGTAGCCACCGAGCAGTTGCACCGCGTCGGTGGTGACCGCCATCGCGGTGTCGGAGGCCAGGCACTTGGCGGCCGCGCCGAAGTACGTCAGGTCGGGCGATCCGGCGCTGCTGCGGGCGGCCGCCGCGTAGACCATCTGCCGTGCCGACTCGACCTTCATCGCCATGTCGGCGAGCAGGAACTGGACACCCTGGAACTCGGCGACCGCCTTGCCGAACTGCCTGCGCTCCTGCACGTATCCGACCGCCAGGTCGAGGGCTCCCTGCGCGATGCCGAGAGCCTGGGCCGCGACCGAGACACGTGTGTGGTCCAGGGTCCCGAGCGCCACCCGCATCCCCCTCCCCCGCTCGCCGAGCAGCCGGTCGCCGGGGATCCGGCAGCCGTCGAAGTACACCTCGCGGGTGACCGAGCCCTTCAGGCCCATCTTCCGCTCGGGCTCCCCGTACGTGATGCCGGGGTCGTCCGCGTGCACGACGAACGCGGAGATGCCGCGGGACCCGGCCTCGGGGTCGGTGACCGCGAAGACGATGAGGTAGCCGGCCACACCGGCGGAGGTGATCCACGTCTTGACGCCGTCCAGCACCCACCCATCGCCCTCGGCCACTGCCCGGCAGCGCATCGCGGCGACGTCGCTGCCCGCCTCCCGCTCGCTGATGGCGTACGCCATCAGCGCCCTGCCCGCGGCGACTTCGGGGAGGTAACGCCGCTTCTGCTCCTCGGTCCCCGCCAGCAACAGCGGTACGACGCCGAGCTTGTTGGAGGTCTGGACGGTGGAGGACGAGGCGCACACACGGGCGACCTCCTCGACCGCGATGGCGGCGGCGATGGCGTCGACACCGTCACCCTCGTACTCCTCGGGGATGCCGGGAGCGTGCAGCCCGGCGGCCACGAGCGTCTTGTAGTTGTCGTGCGGGAAGCCGCCCCGGGCGTCGACGTCCGCGGCCCGTGGTCCGAGTTCCTTCTCCGCGAGGGCCCGCGCCGCCGCGCGGAACTCGTCGTACATCGGAGGCAGCAGGTACGGCATGGTGGCGTGCTCGGTCATGACGCGGCCCTTCAAAGGTGTGCGGATCGGTAGGGGGAGGCCCTGGTGCGGGCCCGGCTCCATTGCGGGGTACGACACCGGGCCGCGCCAACGTGCACACGCACGAAGATCGGCCCCCTGTTCATGCGCCCGCACATCGACCCCGCGGCGTTGGCGGCCATACGTTCCGCAATGCCGGATGCGATCCACCGAGTGAAAGGCGCGAGGCGATGACCGTTCTTCAGGGGCTGCGAGTACTCGATCTGAGCCGGGTGCTGGCGGGCCCGTACTGCACCGCTCTGCTGGCAGATCTCGGCGCGGACGTGGTCAAGGTCGAGCCACCCGCCGGCGACGACGCCCGGCACCTCGGGCCCTTCCGGGACGGCGAGAGCGTCTACTTCGCCCAGCTCAACCGCGGCAAGCGGAGCATCGCCCTCGACCTGAAGGACCCCGAAGACCACGCACTGCTGCTGCGGCTGGTCGAGCGCGCCGACGTCTTCGTCGAGAACTTCCGCCCCGGTGTCGCCCAGCGGCTGGGCATCGACCATCCCACGCTCGCCGGGCTCAACCCGCGCCTCGTCTACGCGAGCATCTCGGGTTTCGGGCAGAGCGGCCCGATGCGTGAACACCCCGCGTACGACCTGATCGTCCAGGCGATGTCCGGCCTGATGGCCGGGACCGGCACCCCGGACGGGCCGCCCACCAGGGTGGGCGAGTCGGTCGGTGACCTGATGGCCGGGCTGTTCGCCTCGTGGGCCATCAGCTCCGCCCTGTACGACCGGGAGCGCGGCGGGCGGGGCCGGCACATCGACATCGCCATGCTCGACTCGCTGGTGTCGTTGCAGGTGACCGCGATGAGCCTGGTCACGGCGACCGGGCAGCTGCCGGGGCGGGTCGGCAACCGGCATCCGGTCTCCACGCCGTTCGACACCTACCGCACCGTCGACGGTCTCGTGGCGATCGCGGTGGCGAGCGACGTGGTCTTCGGACGGTTCGCCGCCCTGGTGGGACGGCCCGACCTCCCGTCCGACCCGAGGTTCCACGACGACACCGCACGCTCCGGCCACGTCGAGCGGATACGGGAGATCACCGAGGAGTGGTCTTCGTCCCTCACCACGGACCAGGCCCTGAAGCTCGCGCAGCAGGCGGGCGTGCCCGCCGCGCCGATCTGGGAGTTGACCGACGCGCTGCGCAGCGAGCAGATCCAACAGCGGGGCCTGATCGGCGAGTTCGACCATCCGGTGCTCGGCCCCACCCCGTACCTTCGGCAGCCGGCGCAGTTCGGGGACACCGCCCCGGCCGCGACGGCCGGTACCCCGACGGCGGCCCCGAGCCCCGGACTCGGCGCGCACGCCGACGACGTCGTCGCTCAGTGGCTCTCGAACCCCACGGAACCGCCTGCGACCTGATCCGTCGGACGGGCTTCAGGAATCGGCATCCAGCGCGGACAGCGCGAGCCACAGCTCCATGCGGTCGGCGAGGCGGCCGAGGTTCCGGCCGGTGAGTTGCTCGATCAGGCGCAGCCGGTAGCGCAGGCTGTTGCGGTGGAGGGTCAGTTCGCGGGCGGTCGCGGCGGGCGAGCAGTCATGGGCGAGGTACGAGCGCAGGGTGGTGACGAGTTCCGCGCGGTGCGCCTCGTCGTGGCTGAGCAGCGGAGCGAGCACGGCGTGCCCCAACTCCCGCAGCGGCAGGTCCAGGTTGCCCATCAGCAGGCCGGCGATGCTGAGCGGCGCCGCCCGGTGCACGCCGGGTCCTGCCTGTGCTGCCTGGCGGGCCTCGAAGTAGCCGAGCCGGAGCCCGGTCACGCCGCGACGGGGCTCCGCCACGCCGACCCGGACCTGCGCGTCCAGCGCGCTCAGGTGTTCCGCGACCGTCCCGGCGGCGCCCTCGGCGTCGACGCCGCCCGGCACGACGACCATCACCGTGTCGTCGATCAGGGCGGTGGGCAGCCGGTCCCCCGCCCGTTCCAGGAGCGGCCCCAGCGTCCACGGCAGATTGCGCAGCCGCGCGGGATCGCCGCCGACGCGGGCGACCACGACCGCATGCGGGCCTTCCGTGGCCAGTCCGTGCGCGGCCAGTCGGCGGCGGGCGTCGCCGTCGGAGACGGTGCGGTGCAGGACGTCCTCCAGGAGCTGACCGAGCAGCTCCCGCCGACCGGTGAGCACGGCCTGGTGGCGGGCCACTTCGAGCCCGAGGATGCTCGTGGCGAACGACAGGATGTCATGGCGCCGCGTGGCCTGCTGGGTGCGCAGCTCCGCGACCGGGACCCCGTCCACGACGACCGGCACGGACGCCCCCGTCCCGGCCGGGCCGGTGTCCGGCCGGCGGCTCGACGCGGGATGGCGCGCGAGGACACGGCCGCCCAGCTCGACGACGGCCACGGGCCCCGCCCCCAGCTCCCGGTGCAACCGCCGGAGCAACCCGCGCAACCCGTGCCCGGACAGCAGCTCGCGGACCAGCTGGTCCTGCAAGGTGACGGCCGAGCGCACCGCGTCGTACCGCTGCGCGAAGATCCGGTCGGCGACCCAGCGGCTGATCTGCACGAACGGCACCTCGACCGGCGAGCCGACGAGCGCGAGCCCGGCCCGCTCGGCGACCTCGACGACGACGGGCGGCACCTCCTGGTGCACGAGCCCGGTGCCGAAGCACAGCGCGGCAACCGGCAGCTCCGCAAGCCGTTCCAGCAGCCCGGCCCACTCGGCGTCGTCCCGCTCGAGCATGCCGGTCGTCATCACCAGCTCGTCCCCGCGCAGGAACGGCAGCGGATCAGGCAGCTCCGTCGTGGACACCCAGCCGATCCGCCGGTCCGCGTCGTGACAGTGGCTGGTCAGCGCGCGGAGGCGGAGGGTCGGTTCGGCGAGGAGATCGGCAACGGATACGGACACGGGCCGATTGTGCATCAGCCCGGAACGCCACCGGAGGGCGGGACAGCAAAAGGTCCTGGCCGAGAAGATTCTCAACCAGGGCCTTGGACTCAATGCGAGTCGCGAGTTGCGAGTGTCCGAGGGGGGACTTGAACCCCCACGCCCGATAAAGGGCACTAGCACCTCAAGCTAGCGCGTCTGCCATTCCGCCACCCGGACAAGGTGTACGCCGCACGGGGACTGGCCCCGTGGCGACGGAAAGAACCTTATCAAGGTCTGGGAACGGCTTTCACCAGCACCTATGCGGTGCCGCTCGGCATCCCTACGATGCCGTCATCCGCTCCTCGACCTCCGGGTGCTTCTTCAGCCACGCCGTGACGGCCGCCGCCTGATGACCCTGGCCGTGCTTGTTGATCTCGATCTCCAGGGTGCCGAGCTCGTCCTCGGTCAGCTTGAAGTCCTTGAACCACTTCGTGAGCTTCGGGTACTGCTCGGTGAACGCCTTGCTGGTGACCGTGCGAATGGTGTCGCCCTTGCCGAAGAGCCCCTTGGGGTCCTTCAGCTTGGTCAGCTCGTACTTGCTGTAGGACCAGTGCGGGGTCCACAGGAGCACCGCGATCGGCTTCTTCTTGGCGTACGCGCGCTTCAGTTCGGCCAGCATCGCCGGCGTGGAGCCGTTGACGACCTTGTACTCCTTGTCGAGGCCGTATCCCGGCACGACGTCGTCCCTGAGGATGTCCATCGTGCCGGTGCCGCCCTCGATGCCGACGATCTTGCCGTCGAAGAGCTTCGACTTGCCCTTCAGGTCCGCGACCGACTTGATGCCCTTCACGTACGAGGGAACGGCGATCTCCAGCGAGGTGGGCCCGTACCAGGAGCCGAGGGTCGCGACCTTGTTCTTGTACTTGTCCCAGTAGCTCTTCTGCGTGTACGGCAGCCAGGCGTCGAAGTTCACGTCCAGGTCACCGGTGGAGAGACCCGTGTAGACCGGGCCGACATCCATCTGCTTGAGGTTGAGCTTGTAGCCGCGGTTCTCCAGGACGTGCTTCCAGAGGAAGGTGACCGCGATGTCCTCGTCCCAGGGGAACCAGGCGACGTTCACGGGGCGCTTGGCCTCGGCGGGGGTCGACTGCTTCTTGACGGGGGCCAGTTCGTCGACGATGCCGGGGTTCTTCTTCAGCCACGCCTTGACGGCGTCCTGCTGCTTGCCCTTGCCCGACTTGTTGATCTCGGCCTCAAGGCTGGTGAGCTGCTTCTCGGTCAGCTTGAAGTCCTTGACCCACTTGTTGACCTCGGGGAAGTCCTTCCCGAAGCCCTTGCGAGCCAGCGAGTGGATGCCATCGCCCTTGCCCCAGGCGCCCTTCGGGTCCTTGAGCTTGGTCAGCTTGTAGTCGTTGTACGCCCAGTGCGGCGACCACAACGGCACGACGATCGGCTTCTTCTTGGCGTACGCGCGCTTCAGCTCGGCCAACATCGCCGGCGTGGAGCTGTCGACGACCTTGTACTCCTTGTCGAGGCCGTAGGCCTTGAGCATCTTGCTCTTGAGCAGCGCCGTCTCGCCCGCGCTGGCCTCGATGCCGGTGATCTTGCCGTCGAACTTGGCACCCTGGCCCTTCAGGTCCTCCATGGACTTGATGTCCTTCATGTACGAAGGCACCGCCAGCTCCAGAGAGGTGGGGCCGTACCAGGAACCCAGGTCCTCGAGCTGCTTGCCGTACTTCTTCCAGTACTCGGCGTGTGTGACCGGCAGCCAGGAGTCGGTCTCGAAGTCGACCGTGCCACCCGCGAGCGAGGTGTAGAGCGGGCCGGCGTCGAACTGCTTGGTCTCGACGTCGAAGCCGCGCTGCTCGAGGATCTCCTTCCACAGGAACGTCGAGGCGACGCCCTCGTCCCACGGGATGTAGCCGATGGAGATCTTCTTGCCCTGGCCCACGTTCGTGGAGCTCGCGGCCGGGGAGACGGAGGCGTTGTTCTGGCCGAACATGCCCATGCCGCCCGCGACGAGCGCGAGGACGACGACACCGACCACGGCGACCGCCGGGCGGGGACGGTACGACCAGATCTTCAGGCCGTGCGCGGCCCGCAGCTTGTTCAGTGCCCGGCGGCCGAGCGGGGAGACCTGCTGACCGAGCGAGCTGGTCATGCGGTCCAGGTAGATCGCCAGGATGACGATCGAGATGCCGGATTCCGCGCCGAGGCCCACGTTCAGCTGGCCGATGGCCTCGTTGACGGCGCCACCGAGTCCGCCGGTGCCGACCATGCCCGCAATGGCGGCCATCGACAGGCCCAGCATGATGACCTGGTTGACACCGGCCATGATCGTCGGGAGCGCGAGGGGCAACTGGACACGGAACAGGGTGCTGCGCGGCGTCGTGCCGAACGCGTCGGCGGCCTCGACCAGCTCCTTGTCGACCTGCCGGATACCCAGCTCGGTCATGCGCACGCCCGGCGGCACCGCGAAGATCAGCGTCGCCACGATTCCGGCCGGAGCGCCCGAGCCGAAGAACAGGATCGCCGGGATCAGGTAGACCATCGCCGGCAGCGTCTGCATCAGGTCGAGGACCGGGCGGAAGAAATTGCTGACCCGGTTGGAGCGGGCCGCCCAGATGCCGAGCGGCACGCCGATGATGAGCGCGATGAGTGTCGACACGAGGACGAGCGACAGGGTCTCCATCGCCTTGTCCCACAGTTCAAGGTTCTGGATGAACCAGAGCCCGACGAAGGCGAGGACGGCCCCCACGGTGCCGCGCAGCCAGAAGGCGATCACGGCGAAGATGCCCGCCAGCAGGAGCGGCTCGGGGGCCTGGAGGAGTTCGGTCAGGCCGTCGTAGACACCGTTGAAGATGCTCTCGAAGAAGCCGAACAGCCAGTCCAGGTGCACGAGCATCCACTGGACGACGTCGTTGACCCAGTCACCGAAGGGAATCCTAGGCACCGGCGTTCACCTTCTCCGCCGACTCGTCCTCGGTGAGGCCGGAGGCCGCTGCGTCCGTACCGTTCTCGACGGTCTTCATCGGCTCGCCGAGCACGGCCAGCAGCCGCTCGCGCGGCACCACGCCGACGAGTTCACCCTCGTCGTCCACGACCGCGACGGGTATCGCGCTCGTCGAGCACGGCGCGAACAGCTCGACGATCGGTGTGTCCTGGTGGACCCTCGCCGGGGCGTCGGCCATCGCGTAGCCCTCCCCCGGCTCCGCCATGATCGCGCTCGCGCTGAGCACGCGGGAGCGGTCGACGTCGCGGGTGAAGGAGGCCACGTAGTCGTTGGCCGGCGTGACGAGGATGTCCTCGGCCGAACCGATCTGGACGATGCGACCGTCACGCATGACCGCGATG